>CAJXOQ010000019.1 GCA_913057975.1 uncultured Marinobacter sp. | reverse complement strand
AGATAGGAGTCCGTCTCGTGGGCTCGGAGATGTGTATAAGAGACAGATCATACATGGGGGAGAGCGCGCCTAATCGCCCCGTTCCTGCATTGGACGAAAGCCGATATTTTCAGCTACGTTTACAGTCAGAAATTGCCAACTGACCTCACATATAGCTGTGAAACTGGTGGAACCCCGCCATGCGGTAGCTGTTCATCGTGCAAGGATAGGGAACGTTTATGCGCTCAAGAAAGAGGTTTATAAAAAGAAGAAATGAAGAAACCCTTTCGGAAACACCACTACTGATTCCCTCTTTCTCAAGCAAAGGTTTTGGTTACATAGAACAAGCTATAGCGGTTACGAATGGTCTTATTCACGATGCTGCGCTGATCAGCGCCTACGATCTTTACCATAACCATTTGGCAAGCCTTCCTGATCAGCAAAGACTGCTTTTCATAGATAGTGGCGGCTATGAAGCACAGAAGGACTTTGAAGCTCTTAAGTTTGGAAAAACCGACCACGAGCCTAAACCTTGGACTAGGCAATTTCACCGATCAACCCTTAAAGATCACCACGACATAGCACCCAACACGATTCTAGTGAGCTATGACAATCCGGAAGAACGATTGCCACTCGCCGATCAGATTTACTATGCGGATCTGCTTTTTAGCTCATATCGAAGTTGCGCCCGTGAATTGCTAGTCAAGCCCGAATCTCCAGCAGAACCCTTGCTCAATATCGATTTGATCTGCCAACGTATCCTGGCGCTATCTAGCTTCGACATACTTGGATTCACCGAAAAAGAGCTAGGGCGCAATCTTAACGACCGATTGTTGAATCTAATGAGAATACGCGACGCTCTGTCAGCATACGGCCAGGATACTCCTATCCATATCTTCGGCTGCTTGGACCCTCTCTCGATTCCGTTATTTTATCTTTCAGGCGCGGATATTTTTGATGGGCTTAGCTGGATCAGATTTGCGTTTAACGAAGGAAAAGCCATCTATCAGGCGAACCACATAGCCCTGAATATGGCCGATGATGCGAGCGAAACGGAACTAGTTCCACAAATTTGGTATGAAAATTATCTGGCATTGAAAAACCTTGAGATCGAGATGAAGAAATTTGCTCGGTCTCGCGATTTTTCTGAGTTCAGGTTTCACGCGGACTTCTTCTCATCAAAGATGGGAAAACTAGAACAGGAGCACAACAATGGGCGGTAGTGGCGGAGGCTCTGGATTCACAGCTACTAGTAATAGCGTTCGCGAGCGGTCTCGTGAAGCTCACGATACAGCCGACCAGGCTGCATTTGAATCGGACATCAATAGTTTCTTTGAAGAAAAGCTCAAGGAGTATAACTCACGAGATGCAAACTTGGTGCGGTCGCGACTAGAGGAAATCTTAGGAGTCTTAGGAGAAAAAGTCGAAGATTCACTCCAGACACTGTTTGGAGGCTCCGTTGCTAAACATACCTACGTAGATGGCCTAAGTGATGTAGATACCCTTCTCGTCGTAGATGAAGATAAGTTAGGAGCCCAGGCACCCAAAGAAATTTTATCAAAACTGGAATCCGCAGCTAAACAACTGGAAAATGAAGGCCGCGTTGAGAGTGTTCACGCTGGCACTTTAGCGTTAACAGTTACCTATGCTGATGGGAGCGAAATTCAACTACTTCCTAGTATAAAAAGCGATAGTTCACTCAAGGTCCCATCTTGGGATGGAACCTCATGGTCGCCAATAAAACCTGAATCTTTTCAGAAGGGCTTAACTAAGAGAAACGAGGAAACGTCAGGTCGTTTGATTCCTACGATCAAACTCTTGAAAACACTATTCGAAAAAAAAATACCAGAAAAACAACGGCCATCCGGTTATCACATTGAGTCCCTTGCAGTTTCTGCTTTCAGAGGCTACGAAGGTCCCAAAACATCTCTGGCGATGATCAAACACTTTTTAGGCAGCGCGCCAACAGCAGTCCTTTCACCAGTTCACGATAAAACTGGGCAATCAACCCACGCGGATGATTACCTCGGCCATGCCAATAGCCATGAAAGAAAAAAAATGAGTCAGGTTTTAAATTCTTTGAAGTCCCAACTCGAAAACGCCACTACAAGTCGACAAACGGATATGCTGAAAGAGATGTTCGACAATGAACTCTGAACCATGCAAAGCTCGCGATGAACTTAAAAGGCTGCGCCGGCTCGTAGACCAACAGGTCACGGCTCACAGTAACATGGCGGGTTCAATAGCTAGTGTTCAGAGGATCAAGGACATAATTATATTCGCGTTTTCCATTCTTTTAGTCGCCACTGCGTTCGTCGATCCTGCAATTCTATCGCTATTCTTTGCTAACGATATGTCCTCAAGATTGGCTTTAGGGTTTGGTTCGCTAACAATCTTCTTTTTATCGAGCCTTAGTCTTTTTTTAGGCTGGACTAGAAAAGCAGTTGAGCACGAGTCCACATCAACAGAGTTATTTGAGATAAAACAGATGATTAGGGAGGAGCTTGCCAGAGAGAACCTTGAAGACGACCGCGCGACCCTAATCAAGAAACGGTATGACCTGATCAACACCAAAGCTCCAAAACTTAATGACAAGCAGTTTCTAAAGGCTAAAGCCAAGCACCTAAGAAAAGTCCGCTTGAGCAAGATGCTTGACAGAAGGCCCCATGCATCCGTTGCGTGCCTTCGCTTTCGATTCTGGATTCATGACAATTTCTACAGCTGGGCCGAGAAACATGAAAATTGACGAGAGATTCGTTGAACAATTTTTTTCTAATGCCTCAGCGACGCTCTCATCCTCTCCGTTCGGTAAGGAAATAGAATGGCAGAGATCTAATTCATTGCGCTCTGTTTCAGAACAGGACTTTCTCCGAGAGACCGCTTGGGTAATCATAAACTCAGGATTTAAGGAGAAAACCGCTCGGAAGCTTTTTGGATATATAGAAATTGCCTTTCAGAATTTTGCTAGTGCTGAAACGATGCTTGCAGAGGCAGATCTCTCCCTCGAAATCGCGCTCAATATTCTGAATCACCCCGGGAAGCTGAAGGGCATCATAGCTGCAGCTGAACTGGTGAAAGAAAACGGCTTCGAAACGTTTCGCCGTAAGATTGAAAGTAGACCTTACGAAACTCTTCAATCGATTCCTTTCATTGGAGAAACAACTGTCCGTCATCTCGCAAAGAACTTGGGGCTAAACGTTGCGAAGCCAGACCGCCACCTCGTACGTCTAGCCAAGGCGGCACAATTTGATTCTGTCGATTCCATGTGTACACATCTATCAAGAGTGTTCAGTGAGCAGGTGAAGGTTATTGACCTTATATTGTGGAGGTTTATGGCTGAGTCGCCTGCAGCTCTTGATACATTTTCGAAAAACTTTAAATGGTAAGCCTCCGTGCCCCTGACCCAGGATTTTTAACCATTCTCAACTTAGAGCGGTTTAGTACTGACCCTAACCTGGACTTACCCCAATTCCAGGGCCAGGCTTTTGCATATCTCTCCTGGTGTGTTTGAATCGGGCATCGAATTAGGTCATGCCAAAGGAGGCATCCATTGCAAGCGGGCGATAAATTCATACAGCACATGATCGATGGATCGACTCAATTTCTCATTCCAATATTTCAGAGAACATACCGCTGGAAGCAATCTCACTGTTACCAGCTATTGAGCGATATTCAAAGAATGGCCGGCGCAACAAAGGATGAAAATCACTTCGCCGGCTCGATCGTACTAATTAGCAGCACCGGCAGTAGTAGCAGCGTATCCAAGTGGCTGGTCATCGATGGCCAACAAAGATTAACCACTCTACTTATTTTGGTTAGCGCAATTCTCCATCGTGCCGATGAACTCGGCCTGGAAAGCGTCGCCAACTGGCCTCTTGAGGCGATACGTGAGCGATTTTTGATTAATCGCCATGGTCAAGGTGAAGACCGCTATAAAATGCTGTTGACCAAGGGTGATAAAACAAGCCTTTGTGCGCTAATAGACGGCACCGAAGCTCACGATAAGCAGGGCCGTGTCGTCGAAAATTATGACTACTTCTGCTCAATTTTAGACAACGAAAACGATGTCGAAAATGCCCTTTTAGGGCTTGCGAAGCTCAAGGTTGTGGAAGTCAACCTTCATCCAAAAGTTGATAACCCACAAGCTATTTTTGAGAGTCTAAACTCCACAGGCGTGGACTTAAGTCAGGCAGATCTTATACGGAACTATGTATTGATGAGCCAAGACTATGAGACTCAGACGCGCTTTTATGAGCAGTATTGGTATCCCATGGAAAGGCTGTTTGGTCAAAATATCAGTTCACGGTTTGACAGATTCATACAGGACTTCCTGACTTTGGAAACTCGCAGCAATGCGCTGCTCAAAGCGAGGGACATCTATCCGACTTTTAAACATTGGTTCGAGAAGACAAACCTAGAATCTTCCAGTGAGGCGACGCTAGAAAGGCTTTACGAATTGGCCAAAAATTATGCGGCATTTGCACTTTCTAAAGAAGATGACATAGCTCTAGAAAGTAGTTTTGCGAATGTCAGAGCTCTCACAGATGTTGCATCGCCAGTATTCATCCGCCTTTATGAGGCCTTCCATCTCGGTAGCCTTAGCAAGCGCGAGTTCAGCGAAGCTGCACTGCTGATCGAAAGCTACATTCTTCGCCGGTCCGTCTGCGGCATGCAAACTCGATCACTTGGTAATATTTTCGCAGCCCTAGCGAATCGTATAGATATGCAGTCGCCGCTCGAAAGCTTGAAAGTCGCAATGGCTAGGTTCAAGCGCAACAGCCGTTATCCGACTGATACAGAGTTTGATCAAGCCTTAAAAACACGAGAGATTTACGAGATGCGTAACTGTCGGCATGTATTAGTGCGCTTGGAGAACAATAGTAAAGAAAAAATGGACACAAAAAACTTCAGTATTGAGCATGTGATGCCGCAAAATCAGAACCTTGATTCTGAATGGATTGCGATGCTGGGCTCCGAATGGGAAACGGTTCAACAAACGTGGCTACATCGTCTCGGGAATCTCACTCTGACGGGCTATAATCCCGAGTACAGCGACCGTCCATTTCATGAAAAGAAGGACATGGAGAACGGTTTCAGACACAGCCCTCTGAGACTGAATCGCTACATCGCTGAACAGCAGAAATGGACTGAGGTAGAGATCGAGGAGCGTGGCAAAATCCTAGCAGAAACCGCCCTCGATGTTTGGCCTGCCTTGGATGTCGACGAAAAATTGGTTGCAATGTACGAGCTGAAGGATCTTGAAGCCAAATCTGAAACCGTAGATTTGGAGAGCATTCTTGGGCCGAATATTCGCAAGCTGTTTTCTGAGCTGGAAAGCCGCGTTAAGGGGATAAGCGAGGATATTAGATCTATTTACTCCAAAAAAAACCTTACGTTCTATACGCTTACTCCATTTCTACAAGTCATTCCTCGCGCAGGTTACCTTGGACTAGTAATGGCTGTGGACCATGCCGATCTCTCACCAGATCTTAGTGAATTGGTGGAAGATACTCATGCATGGCAATTCATTCCCAACGCTGACCTGAGTGGAGTTTACGCTTCAATTGGCAAAGAAAGCGATATCGACCAGCTATGGCCTGTCATGCTGGAAGCTTATGAATTGGCTTTGTCTTAGTTTACGACCAACCTACCTAAAGACCCACCAGGGAGCTTGTGGGTAATTTTGAGGGTAACTAGAATTTACGCATACATTAAAATGTTATAATCCATAATTTTATGACCGTTATTAAGTGGACGCCGTCTCCACCAACCAACCGCAAAAAAGCCCCTGATTTCAGGGGCTTTTTTCGTTATCAGACTCTCGAACTTCCACAGGCTTGGTTGTCTGCCCATCTTCAACCACAGGCTCACCGGTCACCGACCGCACCAGCCTTCCCATGTAGCGCAGCGTGAAGAAGTTCAGGGCGCTCAGGGCTATGGCAATCTCAAGGTGGTGGTACGCAACAGCCACACCGATCGCGCCACAGTTCCAGATGCTGGCGGCGGTGGCGGTGCCGATTACGCGGCTATCGTCCTTGAGGATGGCGCCGCCGCCAATGAAGCCGATGCCGGTGACAATGCCTTGCAGTACGCGGCCCTGTTCGCCCGGGGAGTCGATCACGGCGCGGCCAACGAGCATGAAGCCACATGAGACCACGGCCACCAGCGGAAAGGTTCTCAGGCCAATCCGGGGCCCCTGCTCTTCCCGGTCGAAACCGATGGGGAACGCCAGCAGGTAGGCAATGGCCATCAACAGCAGGTGGTTGAGGGTGAGCATCCAATCAACGTTGAGCAAGTCTGCCATGGGGATTTCCGGGTTTTGAAGTTTTTGTTATCGCTGGATCGAGATTAGTCCTGGTCTGCAAAGGCTTCAATTGTTTCCGCTTCTGTTCGGCCACAATCGCTGTTTTCCGATTATCGGGAATGGTAGGTTTTAAAGGCCGGATTTGGCAGACGTTACCCTGATTCGAGGAAGAGCCCTATCTATGCGCAATAATGGCGACCCTACCAACATGCAACAACTGCTGGAGCAGATCCGCGAGTCGGCGGCCGGGGCCGGGCGAGTGTCGGTGAACGATATCCTGAATGGCGTGGGGGAACGTTCGTTCGGACCTGTGGTGCTCGTAGCAGGGCTGGTCACCCTGGCGCCGTTGATCGGTGACATTCCCGGCGTTCCAACCATTCTGGGGCTGGTGGTTCTGCTGACGCTGGGGCAACTGTTGTTCCACAGACGCACCATTTGGATGCCGTCCTGGATCTCCCAGCGCTCCGTGCCCCAGGACAAGCTCTTGAAGGGACTGGACTGGCTACAAAAACCGGCCAGGTTCCTGGATCGCTGGACCGGGCCGCGCCTGGTGTTTCTGGTGGACGGGCCGGGGCTCTATGTGATGGCCATTATCTGCATGCTGGTGGCTCTGGCCATGCCGGCGATGGAGGTGGTGCCCTTCAGCGCCAATGGTGGCGGCGCCGCGTTGACGGCCTTCGGGCTGGCAATCGTAGCGAGGGACGGGTTGTTGGCGATAGTCGCAACGTCGCTTACGCTGGTGACCGGCTGGTTTGTGATTACCGGGCTGGCAGCGTAATGCAGGAGGCGTAAAAAGGAGCCGTCCGTTGGCCCAAAGATGCAGTGGAGCAAGAGCTCCTTTAGTCGCTTTCAGGGACTAACACATCTTCAGTACACCAAATCAATATGACAGTTCTATGACGCCGGGTTATCACCCACGCCCATGAAGTTCTTCAAAAAATGCCCGGGTACGTTCGGTAATTTCGTCCAGTTTGGCGTCCCACGTGCGTTTGTAGCTTTTGAAGGTATCGTCACTCAGGCGCGAGAAACGCGCTCCCGCCTCGGCTAACGCGCGAGAACTGTCGGCAAAGGCGTCGAAATCCGGCTCATCCAGCCTGTCGCTGCTTCGATTGAGGTCCGCCGCGGTTCGCTGTAAGGCACTTCGATCTATCTCAGGCGCCCGCTGGTTGTCTTCCAGCGCCTCTTCGATGGATTCCTCCAACTCTTCCATCAGCCCCTGCAAGGCTTGGCCGTACTCTTCCATGGCCTGCTCTGCCCGGCGCTGGGCCTGGTCGGAATACGCCTCGAATTCGCGGGCAATGGCGTCCATCTGGCGAGAGAGATCGTCGGAGGACTGTCCGAAACTGGCCGTCAAGCGCTCGCCCAGCCGGTTCATTTCTCCGATTAAACCTGCAAACGGAGACGGATTCATGATCGTCCCGCCGGTGCGGTCGTAGTCCACCAGCCAGTCGCCGTTCTGCTCCACAAGGTAGGTATTTACTTCCCGGCGCTCGCCGGGGACGCCGTTTTCAGCGGGCAAGCGGGTTACAATCGTAGCTTCGCGATCGTCGATGACCACCCGACCGAAATCAGGCACGGTGCCAGACCAGTCCCGGGCGTAGCTATCGAAGGCAGAGGGCGCGGCAAGCGTCGATAGGTCGGCAACGGTATCCGCGTCTTTCTCGGACATGGCCTGCCAGAATTCGGCGGCCACTTCCTGGGGCGTTTCCGGCTTGCTGCATCCAGCAACCACAACGACTGCCAGCGTTAGTGCCACCACTCTGAACCACGAGTAACTCATTCGCCCATCCTCAATCAATGTTCAATATTGGGCGAATGATACTATAGGCTTTAGAGGTTACAGGTCAGATTTACCAATTCTTCATCAAACACACGGCGGTTTTCGCTGTAGTCCACGGGGACATCGATCAGGTGTACGCCCCCCGAGGTCAGTGCGCTCTTAAGAGTCGGCCGTAGGTCTTCGGTACGGGTGATTCTATGGCCGGCGGCACCATAGGCATCGGCGTATTTGACGAAGTCCGGGTTGTTGTAGTCCAACCCGAAGTTCTGAAAGCCCTCCTGGGCCTGCTTCCATTTGATCATGCCGTAGGCATTGTCGTTGATGATGAGTATCACCAGGTTCAGCTTCAGCCGCACAGCGGTTTCCAGCTCCTGGCTATTCATCATGAAGCCACCGTCGCCGCACACCGCCATTACCTTGAGGTGTGGATAGAGCATGGCTGCCATCATGGCACTGGGCAGGCCTGCACCCATGGACGCCAGGGCATTGTCGAGCAGTACGGTGTTGTTGTCGTAGGCCGGATAATTGCGGGCAAACCAGAGTTTGTACATGCCATTGTCCAGAGCGATGATGCCGTCGTCGGGCATGACCTGGCGTACGTCGTTGACGATGCGCTGGGGAATAACCGGGAAGCGGCCATCGTCCGCCTTGTCGGCCATATGGTTGTCCACGGACGTTTTCACTTCCATAAACCGGCTGAAGTCATGTGAAGAGCACTGGCCACATTGTTCAGCCAGGTATTCCACGCTGTTGGCAATGTCGCCCACCACCTCGTGCTGGGGAAAATAGACCGGATCCACGTCAGCAGCGCTGAAGTTCACATGGATAACCTGTTTGCCGCCGGGATGCATGAAAAAGGGCGGTTTCTCAACCACATCGTGTCCGACGTTTATAACCAGGTCGGCGTGATCGATGGCGCAGTGCACAAAATCACCGGCCGAAAGAGCCGCATTACCCAGGTAGCGGGGGTGGCGCTCATCCACCACGCCCTTGCCCATCTGGGTGGTGAAGAAGGGAATACCGGTCACGTTGACCAGGTGGATCAGGGCCTGGGACACCCGTTTTCGGTTCGCGCCGGCGCCAATCATGATCAGCGGATACCTGGCTTTGCTGATCATGTCGCAGGCAGTGTCCAGGCTCTTGGTACTGGCAGTGGGCCGACGGGCATCACTGGGCTGGAAGATATGGGTATCGCTCTCTGCCACCTCGGAGGCGATGTCTTCCGGTAATTCGAGGTGAACCGCACCGGGGCGCTCTTCGGAAGCCAACCGGAAGGCTTCCCTCACCTTGGCGGGGATGGTGTTGGCGTTGCTGATCTGGCGGGTGTACTTGGTAAGCGGCCGCATCAGATCCACCACATCCAGGATCTGGAACAGCCCCTGCTTGGACGACTTGATCGGCTTCTGCCCGGAGATCATCATCATTGGCATGCCGCCAAGCTGGGCGTAGGCAGCAGCGGTTACCAGGTTGGTCGCCCCAGGGCCCAGGGTCGACAGACAAACACCCACACGGCCTGTCAGGCGTCCGTAGGTCGCGGCCATAAAGCCTGCTGCCTGCTCGTGGCGATTGAGCACCAGCTCAATGCTGGATTCGCGCAAGGCCTCGAGGAGATCCAGATTTTCTTCACCCGGTACCGCGAAGATGTACCGGACACCTTCGTTTTCCAGGGCATGAACAAACAGCTCGGCGCCGTTTCGGCGGTTACTGGCCTCAGCGGTCATCATCTCTCCCGTTCTCGCTTGGTTGGACCTACCCTTCCTGCGGGGGCTCTGCCTGCAGTTCCTCAGCCGGTAACCGGTCTCGGCCCCAACTGCGGTGAATGCGGCTGATCACCCGTTCCAATTCCTCCTCGCCCACTTCCGCGGGTTCACCGCGTTCGAGGGGATCGAAGTGAAAAATGTACAGCCGCGAGGCGAACTGTTCAAAGGGCAAGGATGCCTCACCAAACCGTTCACCTTTCCTGGCGGTACTGACCACCACGTCGTCACCCCAATTCTGACCGCTGTCGTTATTGGGATTAAAGAAATACACCCGCATGACGTCTTCCGGGTCCAGGGTCACACGGAGGATGGTAATGGCGTGCCAGCCAATGAATCTAGCAGCACTGTCAGTAATTGCTACGCCGGCCGGTTGCGGGTGGATCAAAGGCTGGCTGCCATTGTAGTAGGGGTGGTAGCTGGCATAGAAATGCCGCAGGAACGTTTCCAGCTCGTCCAGGTGCCCGGTTGCTACATCCACGTTAATGCGGAATCCACGACCCGCGGACCAACCATGGAATTCAGGGTTAACCCACTGGTGGGGGTCGCCCTGGCGGTCCGTACACAGGCGGCCCATTTCCGCATAAATCCGGTCAAGGTGCGGTACTACCACCAGCGAAACCGGATCCAAATCGAGCGTTACTTCCGAGGCCACACCGCCCTGGCTGCCGGAGGAAGAAACCGGGCTGCCCTCGAAGTGCATGATGATTTCGTTATCCCGGGCGGCCCAGGCCACCATTTGCAAAAGATAGTCCGGGTCATTGTAGGCCCACATGGAGAGCGCCCGGGCTGACTGGCAGGTCGGGTTATTTCCCTGACCCACACCAAGGGGCTGACCCAGCATGTTAAGCACACCCTGGAGCAGCCACGCCTTCGGCTGTGGCTGATACCCATAAGCCAATTGGATACGCTCACGGGCTTGCGAACAGATAGAGAGCCTGGCTTGGCGCCAAAGTGCGGGGGCAAGCGGCGGTTGATAGAGAATACCTCGCTCCAGCATCAACGCAAGGCCGTAAAGGCCTTGGGCTGTTTCCGGATAGACGCCTTCGTTGATCAACTCATGCACCAGATCCTTGTAGCAAAGCAGGCAATCGCGGCCGGTACTGGACAGGCCCAGGGCTTCCGTCAGTAGCGCATCCTGACTCTCCAGGATGTGGCGGACAAACGTGGCGTGATAGGGCGATACCAACCCGGTGTCGTGCATGGAGCGGGCGAAACCGGTCGCCTCACTTTGCAGGGCCACCGCGTCCATGGACTGCAGCCGTTCCTGGTAGACAGGAATGCCAGGATCCTCACGGCATGCCTGTGTCGGCCCGTAAAGGCTTGAAATCAGACGTTCCGCACCCTGACCCGCACCACCGAGATCCACATTGGGATCAATGCGGCACAGTGCAATTTGAGTAATCATCTGCCGCACGCTGCTGACCTGGATCGGCCGTTGCTGCAGGATTCGCCAGATCTCCTCGATGAGCTGGTCAATGACATGCTCATAGCCAATCTGGGTGGCAATATGCTGCACCGCCGCGCGGCTGACGAGTGCCAGTTTGCCCTGTTCCCGTTCGGCTTCGCCAGACTCACCAAACAGCAAGTTCAGGTTGATGGCCAACACCTGCGTCAGGTAGTGATGCGCCTGCTCAGCAGAAAACGACTCATGCTGATACTCGCCCCGGGCAACCGCCAGCAGCCGCAATTCACTGAGCGCTTCGATGATGACTGTGTCGGCATGGGGGCTTTGCAGGGAAAAGGTCGTCAATGACGGCAACAGGATGGCGGGATCCGCCCAGTCGGTTCCAAGGAACACGCCGGACCGCTCAAGCCATTCGGATCGTTCCTGCAACGCAAGGCAACCTTCAGGCTGAAGCAACACCCGGCGAACCGTGTCGAACAGTCGGGGAAGTTTACCTGTCTTGGCGAAAGCGCGGCTCTCATCGAGAGCCGCAATCGCGTCGTCCAGTCGCTGCACCAGCTTGTCGAAATTGACGACGGGGGCTGGGTTTCCAGCGTCGGAATTGCTCAAACTGTCTTCCTCAGGGCCTGGACCAGGCCCGTTGTTGTTAATTCCTTACGGAATTATACATAGAAATCCAGTTCTTCCTGATGTTTCAGTAAATCACGCATCACATACGGGTCTTCACCGAAGAAGTAAACCAGGCCCCAATGCGTGCCAAAGGCGGTACGCTTGGTAACTGTTTCTTCCAGCGGCGGCGTGAGTTCGTGGGATTCGAAGTAATCGTGGTTCTCGGTCTCTTCCGGCATTTCCAATTGGCTGACCACCCGGCGGCGCGGATAAACGCCGAAACAGCCGGCATAACCCTTGGCATCCACCACTTCTTTCGGGAAGAAGGCTTTGACCTCTTCGGCGGTGGTTTTCGGGTCGAAGGTCATGATCAGTGCCTGATAGGCATTGAAGCCGTATGCACGTTCAAGCAGCTCGAACACCTTGAACCCCGGTGGCCGATACGCTACCTCGCCGAAGTACATAGTGCTGTCGCTGGTCACGAAATACTCGGGGTGGATGAACCCGAACTCGATATCGAACGTTTTGATCAGTTTTTCGATCTCGCGTGTAATCTGCTCCCGGTATTTCTCCAGGTCGGGCGTGGCCGGCACAAACACCGAGTAACCCAGGGTCACGTACTCCGAGATATTCAGGAACGCAATCTTGCCGTTGTGAATCCAGGCCTCGACAGCAAACTCCCAACCGTCCAGATGGGATTCCATGAGCACCGGGAACTCTTCCTCGGGAATGGTATCCACTTCATCCGGGGTACGAATCACCCGGTGGCCCAGGCAACCGGCCTTGTCGAATGCTTTGAGGTGAATCGGATCGTTGGGGTCACCGTCCAGCTTCAAGAGGGTCTGGTTGACGCGCTTGAGGAAACGGATAACGTCGTCCCGGTCGTGGGCCTCCTCGAAAATCCCCACACGAATACCGCCCAACTGGGCGCGGCGCTTCATCAGGGCCTTGTCCCGCAACAACATGGACTGGCCGAACAGCTTTGGCTGATCCATCAAAACCGAGTTGATAGCGCCTGCCCACTCCACGGTTTCCTCAAACAGTGGAATAGCCACATTGACGCCCATCTCTTTAAGTGTCTGAGCAATTTCAACCGACCGATCGTTCAGCCGCTCAAAATTCCATGGCACGTAGGGAATATCATGTTCCTTGCAGTATGCCTCTGCCCAATCGGGGGCAACCACCACGTATCGTCGATCAAATTTGTCCGCAGCTTCCACCGCGTTCAGGCTCCATCCCAGGAGTGCGATATAGCCTTTATTCGGATCGAATGTTTGCTCGCTCATCATTTGTTCTCCTTGGTGGTGTTTCCTTATAACCTAACGTTTCAGGCGCAAATCGCAACCGAACACGGCGCCCGAAAACAAAAAGCGCCGGCGGCCCCGGCTTTTAAGACAGGACTACCAGCGCTTACGCAGGTGTTAGATCGTTTGGGAATATCAGCTCAATTTCAGGGTTGAGAGCGTTCGTTCCCGCACTTTGTTGAGTAATTGCTCATCGTCTACCAGCGATTGGCCGTAGGAAGGCACCATCACTTTCATGCGCTCCTGCCATTCCTGAGACTCCATACGCTCTGGGAAGCAGCGTTGGATCACATCGATCATGGCCTGGACAGCCGTCGAAGCCCCCGGCGATGCGCCAAGCAAAGCGGCCAGGGTCCCGTCTTTCGCCGCCACAATTTCGGTGCCGAACTCCAGCTTACCGCCACCTTCCGGTGACTTCTTGATAATCTGCACACGCTGGCCAGCGTCCTGCAGGCGCCAGTCTTCTTCACGGGCGTCCGGGAAGTAGTTGCGCAGGGAAGCCACGCGGTCACTGTGCGACTGGAACACTTCACCAATCAGATAGCGCGTCAGGTCCATGTTGGTGCGGCTCACCGATAACATGGGGCGCAGGTTCGCTGAGCGGACCGAGCCGAATAGATCGAATACCGAGCCCTGCTTGAGGAAGCGTGTGGTGAAGCCAGCAAAGGGGCCGAAGAGAAGCGCCGGTTCACCGTTGATGATACGGGTATCCAGATGTGGTACCGACATCGGCGGCGCCCCGATCGGTGCCTTGCCGTAAACCTTGGAGTGATGTTGCTGAACGATTTCCGGCTTCTGGCAAACCAGCCACTGACCACTGACGGGGAAACCACCATAGCCCTTGGATTCATCGATGTTGGACTTTTGCAACATCGGCAACGCGCCGCCGCCGGCACCCAGGAAGACAAATCCCGCTTCTAGCTTCGTCAGCTCACCGGTCTTCTGGTTCTTCACCCGCACCTTCCAGCGGCCGTTATCACGCTTGGCCAGATAATGCACGGGACTGCTCAGCATCAACTCAAAATTCGGCGTGGTTTCCAGGAACTCCACCATGCTGCGGGTAAGAGAGCCAAAGTCCACGTCTGAACCATGCTTGATTCGAGTGGCGGCTACCTTTTGCATTGGATCCCGGTTGTTGACCACCAGCGGCATCCACTCTTCCAGGTCCCGCGGCGAATCCGTGTATTCCATTTCGCGGAACAGGTGATGGGCACTGAGCTTTTCATGGCGGCGCTTGAGGAACTTCACGCTATCCTCACCCCATACAAAGCTCTGGTGAGGGGTTCGGTTAATGAAGCTTTTGGGGTCCGGCAGCATGCCCTGCTCAACCATATGGGACCAGAACTGCAAAGACACTTCGAACGAGGCATTGATCTTCAACGCCCGCTCAATAGCAACATCGCCATCGTCGGTTTCGGGGGTGTAATTGAGTTCGCAGTAGCCGGCGTGCCCGGTCCCTGCGTTGTTCCATCCGTCGGTGCTTTCATGGGCTACGTGATCGAGACGTTCAACCATGACGATGTCCAGGGAAGGATCGAGCTGCCTGAGCATCATGCCGAGGGTGGCGCTCATGACGCCCCCGCCGACCAGCACTACATCTGCCTGTCTAACGGCCATTGGTTATCACCCTAGCTAGTTTAAAGCCTGTTACCCGCCCACGATCCGTAGAGGGGGGTTTGAAGTTGCGGCGCGATTATCCCGCTTTTTGACCGGATAATAAATTGCGATTAGCAACTGACTTCCGACCGGAACCCGCCTCGGGCTAAGTGCGCCGGCGCATATGGCAAGGACCAACGTGCTGATTTCATTTACCAACGGTGGCCGTGCGTAGGTCAAACGTTTAAAATGCGCTCGCCGGACGATCTTTGTTACATTCTCACGTCTGCGCTCAACGATATCACCGCCACTTTAGTCTCATACCGTGCGGCTTACACCAACAGGGCACCCTTTATGCTTTTGGCAATCGCAGCAATCATCGCTGGTCTGATTTTACTTGTCTGGAGCGCAGACCGCTTCATTGAAGGCGCGGCGGCCACCGCCAAACACCTCGGTATGCCATCGCTGCTGATTGGTATGGTGATAATCGGATTCGGCACCTCTGCGCCTGAGCTGGCAGTGTCAGCCATGGCCGCACTCGATGGCAACCCGGGGCTGGCACTGGGCAACGCCTATGGCTCCAACATCACCAATATTGCGGTGATCGTCGGCCTTACTGCAGTAATCGCCCCTATTGCGGTCCATTCTCAGGTGATTCGAAAGGAACTTCCGCTGCTGCTGGTTCTGACGGCCATCGCCGGCTACCAGTTGATTGATGGCAAACTGACCCGACTCGACGGTTGGGTGCTGCTTGGTGTGTTCGCAGCCGTCATGGGCTGGTCCATCTATCAAGGCATCCAGGGCAAGGGGGATTCGTTGATCGGCGAGACCGACTCCGAACTGGTTGCCCACCCGATGCCACTGAAAATAGCCGTGATGTGGCTGGTTGTAGGCCTGGTGCTTTTGCTGGTGAGCTCGCGCATGCTGGTCTGGGGCGCGGTGTTTATTGCCCAGGGCCTGGGCGTCAGTGACCTGATCATCGGGTTGACGATCGTTGCCATCGGTACCTCTCTGCCGGAACTGGCCTCTGCGCTGGCGGCCGTCAAGAAAAACGAGCACGACCTGATACTCGGCAACATCGTGGGGTCTGGCATTTTCAACACCCTCGCCGTGGTTGGTCTTGCTGCGACCATTGAGCCCCTGACCGTGGATATGGAAGTGCTTTACCGCGACTGGACCCTGATGACGGCCCTCACCGTCGGGCTTCTGTTGATGAGCTTTGGGCTGACCGGTAAGTCCCGGACCATCGGGCGACCGGACGGCCTGCTGCTGTTGATTGTGTACATTTGCTACACCAGCTATCTGGTGTCAACAGTGATCCGCTGACCAGGCCAATCAGGCCTGGTTCTCCCTGAACACCATCGCCACCGAATTCAGGCAGTAGCGCTGGCCGGTTGGCGGCGGGCCGTCTGGAAACACGTGCCCAAGATGGCTGTCACAACGCGGGCAGCGGATCTCCGTGCGAGCCATACCCATGCTGTTGTCTTCAATATAGCGGATGTGGTCGGTGTCAAAGGGCTGAAAAAAGCTCGGCCAACCGGTACCGGAATCGAACTTGGAGTCGGAACTGAACAGCGGCAATTCGCACAACCGGCAGTAATAGGCGCCTGCGTTCTTGTTGTCCAACAAGGTGCCGCAAAATGGCCGCTCGGTGCCATGATCCAGCAACACGCGGCGCTCCTCGTCCGTCAGGCCCGCGGCCTTTTCGTCCACTTGTTGTGGCGTTAGCGGGGTCAGGTCATAACCTGCAGCAGAAACGCTCATAGCAGCCTCCTCAGGCAAGTTTGTTGTCGGTGTAACCAGGCTTGAGCTGGTCACCGAACGTGTCCACAAGCTTTTCCATCTTTGGTGCCGCAACAGCCATGATGTAGGGCTGGTGTGGATTCCGTGCGGCAAAATTCTGGTGATAGTCTTCCGCCGGATAAAAGGCATCCAACGGCTCCAGGGTCGTCATCAGAGAATTATCATAAACGCCCACCGAATTCAGTTGGCGAATGTAGGCCTCTGCCACCTGTTTCTGTTCGTCATTCTCGTAAAAAATGGCGGACCGGTATTGGGTGCCACGGTCGTTTCCCTGCCGATTAAGCTGGGTTGGGTCGTGGGCCACTGAGAAAAATACCTTCAGGATTTCCCCGAAGCTGACGGTCTGCGGGTCGTAATGAACATCCACCACTTCCGCGTGCCCGGTCTGGCCGCTGCACACAGCTTCATAGTTGGCGGTATCCGCTCTGCCCCCGGCATAGCCGGATTCCACCCGGCTAACGCCGTTCACCGCCAGGAAAACAGCTTCCACACACCAGAAACAGCCACCGCCAAGCACGACCCTTTGCTCGCGGTTATCGCCGGCTGGCAAATCACTTTCAGGCTCCGGAAAGCGACTTTTCGGTACGTTCAAGCCCGGAATTGTGCAGGATGTGGACATAATCAACCTCTGCCTCTGAATCATTACCGTTCATTTAGTTTTCCAATATCCAAGTGTGGCCTTCCTGACCGGTTTTAGCTACCCCCACATTGGGGCATCAGAAAACCAGCAAGCCCACCAGCGCACTGCCGGGTGCCAGTATCCAGACCGGCACCTTCCATATCGCCAGGGAAACCCAGGCCAGCAGGACAAACGCAATTCCCCCTGCATCGTGTACGGCTGAGGTCCATACCGGATCATACAGCGCCGCCAGCAGAAGCCCGACAACGCCGGCATTCACCCCGGCCAGGGCCGCCCGTGCAACTGAATGGCTACGAATGTACGACCACAGGGGTAGACCGGCAAATACCAGCAGTGTTCCCGGCAGGAAAACAGCGACCACAGCTACAGCGGCACCAGTCCAACCACTTTCGACACCACCCAAAAACGCTGAGAAAGTGAAGAGTGGTCCGGGCATGGCCTGTGCGACGCCGTAACCGGCCAGGAAGGTATCCGCCGACAGGTGTCCGGGCGCCACAAACCCCTCCTGCAGCCAGGGCAACACCACATGACCACCCCCGAACACCAGGGCACCCGCGCGATAGAGCTCAGACCAGATCCAGGCCAGGGAGCCGGTAGCCAGGGGAACGAATGCCATCAACAGCAGCACTGAAAATGCCACCAGGAATATCATAGGCCGCTGGGTCTGAACCGGTATGGTCAATGACTCTTCCACACGCTTTTGCGGCAGTTGCATTGCAGCACCTACAGCACCGGCTGCGAGCAGGACGAGTATCTGCATCCAGGCTGCGCCCGCCATCAGCAGGACAACCGCGACCACCACGGCAATCGACAGGCGCGGAGCATCCGGGCACAGGGTTTTGCCCATTTGCCAAACCGCCTGGGCAACCACGGCGACCACAAACAACTTAAGGCCGGTTATCCAGCCACCCTGCCCTGCATCCGGCCACAGGCCAAGGCCGAGCGCAAACAGCGTCATCAATAGTGCCGATGGCAGGGTAAAGCCAAGCCAGGCCGCAGCGCCGCCACTATAGCCCCTCTGAAGAAACCCCAGGGTTAACCCCACCTGGCTCGAGGCAGGTCCAGGCAATAGCTGACACAATGCCACTACCTCGCCATAGGCGTCGTCTGACAACCATCGCCGGCGCTTTACGAATTCGTCATGGAAAAAACCCAAATGGGCCGCCGGACCGCCGAAAGACGTCAGGCCAAGACGCAGAAACAACAGGAAAATGTGCCAGGCTGGCAAGGCCCCGGCGTATGTATCCTTGGTCATGGAACGCTCTTAATCGTGGCAACGTGTGTTAAGAATGATGAACATTATGACGCTCCGGTTGCATCACTCCCAGTCCCGACCATAATAAAAGGACGGGTTGACCGGATCGTGACAGGTAACGTTTCCAACAACCAACAGGACCAGCAATGACCGCCCGGGCCCATACACCAGACAATCAGGATGAACTCCTGGAGTATCGCCTGAGCCTCCGCCTTGGCCCGGTACACGCGCGCCAGCGCCTGGGTATCGAACGGGAAGCGGAAGCTCGCGTGTTCGGGCCGGGCCACCAGTCGTTCCATCTTGAAAACATCACCTCCGCACCACGCTTCATCAGTGCGTGCCTGAAGCTGACGGGCTTGTTCCGGAGAGGCCAACACAATAGCCGCCGGCTGGATACCGCCCACAATCAGTTCCACATCCCCGGCCTGCCCTCTGCCTTCGAAGGCTTTCGCATACTGCACCTTACCGACCTCCACGTGGATATGGATGAAGCCAACCTGCAGGCCGTAATCCGTCAAATCGAGCCCCTTGAGTACGATGTGTGCGTGCTCACCGGGGACTACCGGCGCCTCACCTGGGGCCCGATTGATGGTGCCATGCACGGCATGGCCAGGCTGCGGGACGCTATTCGCGGCAAAGCCTACGCTGTACTGGGCAATCACGACAGCGTACGCATGGTTCCTGGCCTTGAGGACATGGGCTATCACCTGCTGATGAACGAGCATATCGAGCTCCAGCAGGGAGAAGACACTCTCTATCTGGCGGGAGTGGACGATGCCCATTTCTACAAGGTCCACAACCTACACAGGGCAGGAGACCAGATACCCCCGGGTGGCATCAGCGTTTTGCTGAGCCACACACCGGAAATCTGGCGCGAGGCTGCGCATGCGGGCTACGACATTTTTCTGTGCGGCCACACCCACGGCGGCCAGATCTGCCTGCCCGGAGGCGTCCCCGTGACCCTGGATTCCGATTGTCCCAGAGAACTCGGCCGTGGTTACTGGCGCCGCAACGGTATGCAGGGCTATACCTCACCCGGCGCAGGCACGTCGGTGGTCAATGTGCGCCTGAATTGCCCACCGGAAGTGACCATACACACCCTTACGCGAGGCCCGGACTGAGTTCGGGGCTTAGTGCGGCTGATGGCGAATACCCAGGCGGTATAGCAGGGGCGACAGCAGGATATTGGCCAAGGTAAACAGCACGACCACCACCACCACCGTGAACCAGCTCAGCCCCAGCCAGGGCCATGCCAGGATCATCGGCAACAAGGCTTCGGGGATCTGATCAAGCCCAACGGCCCGGGCACTTGAGGCGAGCCCTGCACGGCGCTTGATGAAACTGCTGATGACATCGCCGGTCAGCCCCAGCACGCCGAAAGCCAGGCCAAATACGACCCCTATCCCGGTGATCCACGCAAACAGGCTGCACGCCAGCGCACCGGATACGACACCCCGCCAGGTTTTGCTTGGCCCCAACACCGGCTGTCCGTCCCGCCATAGCCGGCCGCCATCAATAGGGGCCGACCAGCGCCGGCCAAGCAGCCGGGCGGCAAGTACCGGTACGCCATTCGCCAGCACCAGCATCACAAAGAGCTCGATAAAAATCAGCAATCGGCTCAGTCTCCGTCAGGACCGCCCGTTCGGCGGTTACTATCAGGCAAGCCCGCCTTTGGTCAGCTTCAGCGGGTCCATCAGTTCCTCCAGCCGTTTCCGGTCAAGTCCACTGCGCTCTTCCGCCACGTCAATCACCGGTCGACCGCTCTGATAGGCTTCCTTGGCAATATCGGACGCCAGGCTGTAACCGATTTCGGGGTTCAATGCGGTGACCAAGACTGGATTTTTGCCGACTGCGGCATCCAGATGATCGGTATTCACCGTGAAATCCCGAATTGCCTTGTCACCGAGCATGGTCGAGGCATTGGTCAGCAGTTCGATCATGTCCAAGAGGTTCGCGCCTACCAGCGGTAACATCACATTCAACTGGAAATTGCCCGACTGTCCTGCCATGGCAACGGTGCTGTCCAGCCCCATCACCTGGGCCCCGACCATGGCTACCGACTCCGGAATCACCGGGTTGACCTTGCCTGGCATGATGCTGCTGCCCGGCTGTAGGGCCGGCAGGCTGATTTCCGCCAGGCCATGAATCGGCCCACTGTTCATCCAGCGCAGGTCATTGGCGATCTTGGTCAGTACGATGGCCAGCCCACGCAGTTGGGACGACAGGGCCACGGGCGCGTCGATGGCACTCTGCCCCACGAATTTATGTTCCAGGGAGCGGAAATGGTAACCCGTATTGGCGGTGAGGAACTTGATGAACTGCCCTGGAAATTCTTCCAGTGCATTCACCCCAGTTCCCACGGCAGTCCCGCCCTGGGGTACGGCGAGTAAGTCATCAGCCGCGGCCTCAAGCCGTTTTTCCGCGGCAAGCAATTGCTCTCGCCAGGTTCTCAACTCCTGCCCCAGGGTGACCGGCATGGCATCCATCAGGTGAGTACGGCCGGTTTTAACCTGATTCGCAAACAACGCCTCACGCTCGTAGATAACCCCGCACAGGTGGGTCAGCGCCGGAATCAAACGCTCGTAAATGCCTGCCAAGGCACTGACATGAATGGCCGTCGGGATCACGTCGTTGGAACTCTGGCTCATGTTGACGTGATCGTTGGGGTGAATCTCGACATCCTCCCTTGCTGCCAGGGCTGCGATGACCTCGTTCACATTCATGTTAGTGCTGGTGCCCGACCCGGTCTGGTAACGATCTATGGGAAACTGGTCAGCGAATTCACCGTTTATCAGGCGATCGCCGGCCACGACAATGGCATCCCTCAGATCGTTATCCAATAAACCGAGGCTGGCATTGGCATCTGCGGCTGCCTGCTTCACTCTTACCACCGCCGCAATGAATGCCGGTGGCATCGGCAAGCCACTTACCGGAAAATTCTCTACGGCCCTCTGGGTCTGTGCGCCCCAAAGAGCCTCTTCAGGAACGCGCACTTCGCCCAGGCTGTCTTTTTCAGTCCTGAAATTCGTCATGACATCCTCCTCTGTTCACAGGCATCGGGGCTCACCCGTTTGGCGGTGACTTCAGTCTGACATGGTCGCAAATGCCGGTAACCTGATCAAAATTCAGGATCAGGGTATGAACTGTGTTGGTATAGGTGTCGTGAAGGTGAAACTTGAAGCGATGTTGCTTCTCCCCCTGAAGGAAACCGTCATACTCCCGCACCAGCTCGCGCACGTCTCCTCCCTCGTCCCTCGACCAGGTGGCGTTGAAGGGCCCGAGGACGGCACCGCCAGACAGGCAAACAGTCACTTCGTGATTGGTAAGGGCGTTTTCCGGAACGGACATAGCACACTCTCCTGACAAAACGAACATTGACAGAATAAAGTGTAGACCGTCATTGCGATTCTGAGTTCAGGGATGTGGCAAGACTGGATACCAGCGCCCGAAGACGGTTGGGCTTGACCGGCTTGTTGAGCACAGGCAGATACTGTGCACTGATGAGCCGGCGCGTTTCATCGCTGCGATCAGCGGTAATGATGGCGGCCGGTATATCACGACCAAAGTGACGCCGAACCGCGTACACCGCCTGACAACCCGTCAGGTTCTCATCCAGGTGGAAATCGGCGAGGATGATATCGGTGCCACTGCAATGCGCCACGGCATCCTCCGCACTGCCCGCCGTAGTGACCATACAACCCCAACGCTCCAACAAGGCTCGCATACTTTCCTGCACCGGCTCTTCGTTATCGATCACCAGAACACGCAGCCCGTCAAAGAACGCAGGTGCTGCTACCAAAGGTTCCCCTATCTGGCCGCTGGCAGGCGCTTCGGTGAAGCGGGCCAGGGGAATGAGAACACTGAAACAGGAGCCTTTGCCATGATGTGAATCCACACGGATGTCGCAGGCCAATACCCTCGCCATTCGCTCAACGATCGCCAATCCCAGGCCCACCCCCTGGCGGCCACCGCCCTTGGGCAGTATCTGGTGAAACTCCCGGAAGATATCCTCCAGCTTTGTCTGCTCGATACCCACGCCCGTATCCCACACTCCGATCTCCAGGTTGGGACCACGCTTGCGGGCAGCAAACAGCACCCCACCTTCACGGGTGTAGCGAAACGCGTTGCTCAACAGGTTACGGAGGATCCGTGTCAGCATTCGCGGGTCAGTACGCACGTAACCTGCGCCTGAGCGTACCCGGAAGTGCAGTTCCGCGTTCTCAGCCACCGGTTCGAATTCCTGGGCGAGTCCCCGCATCAGTTCGCCAATGTCGGCATGGACAAAGTCCGGTCGCATGGCCTTCTGGTCCAGTTTGGATATATCCAGAAGATCCGCCAGCAGATCCTCGGCACTTTCCAAAGACCGCTGCACACGCTGAACAAGTCGATTCTCGTCCGCAGGCAGATCGCTGTCCATCAGGGCGGACACCAGTAACCTGGCCGCATTCAGGGGTTGCAGTAAATCATGACTGGCCGCCGCGAGGTACTTGTCTTTGCTCTCACTGGCCTCCTTGGCGGCCTCTACAGCCACCACCAACTCCCGCTCCACCCGTTCGCGCTGCTCGATCTGGTAACGCAGCACCACGTTGGCGTTCTGCAGCTCTTCGGTGCGCTCCTCCACACGGCGTTCCAGATCCGCGTTGAGCTGGCGCAACTTTTCTCGCGCCTGGTGGCGCTCGGTGATATCGGCGACAAAGGCCTCCACCACTTCCGGACCGAGGTCTGGCCGCCGCAACAACGTGATTGCCACCTGCACTGGCGTATTGTCCGCGCGTCTGAGCCGGGTTTCCCTTGCACTGAGGCTGCCGTTGTCCAGCAACTCCTGCCGGATGGCATCAAACTCACCAGAACTGCAGAATAGCTGTTCGCGCAAGCGGATAACCCCGGCCACCAAGGCCTCGGCGCTGTCGTAGCCGCAAATCCGCGCCATGGCCGGATTGACGGCCACAAAGCCACCGCGGAGATTGGCCTGGAAGATGCCATGAAGGGCGTTTTCAAAAAGCCATTTGTAGCGGTTGCGCTCGTTTTCCAGTTCATCGATCCGTTGCTGCAGTGCCGGGTAGTAATTCTTGCGTACCGACTGGCTGCCAAGGCCGAGCAGATCGCCGATGTCGTAGTCAGCGTCGTTGGAATCAGAGGGCTTCTTCATAAACAACTTCGACGTCACGGCGTGAGGACTTGCGGGGATTGGTCAGGATGCATGGGTCCTGCAGCGCGAAGCCCGACAGGTAAGGGATGTCAGATGTGGTCACGCCCAGTTTGCCAAGTTTGGCCTCCAGCCCCACGGCCTGTTTCAACGTGATGATTCGCCCCATCAGGCGCTGTTTGATCACCGGTTTCGACATGCCGCGGGTGTCGATATCCATGGCCTCCGCCACCCGCCGGAATCGATCCTCGGCCGAGGTGTAGTTGTAGGCCACAACGTGTTCCAGCAGCAAGGCGTTGCAAAGTCCGTGGGGCAAATCAAGGTACCCGCCCAGACTATGGGACATGGCATGCACCGCCCCCAGGATGGCATTGGAAAACGCCAGGCCGGCCTGCATGGAGGCCAGCATGATCTGCTCCCGCAAGTGTACGTTGGCGGTGTTCAAGACCAGCGGCTCCAGATGGCGATTGATCAGCCGGATCGCTTCCAGGGCGTTGGTATCAGTGAGCGGACCACTACCTGTGGACACGTAGGCCTCAATAGCATGCACCATGGCATCCACCCCGGTACAGGCCGTCAGGTAGGCGTCCATGGTTTCCGTCACTTCCGGGTCGATCAGCGATACATCCGGCACTACCGCCTTGCTGATTATGGAGAACTTGAAGCGCCGGTCCGGGTCGGAAATGATCGCGAACTGGGACACATCGGCGGACGTGCCGGCCGTGGTAGGGATCAGGATCATTGGCGGCGACGGCGAGGTAATGGTGTCCACACCCTCAAACTCGAGAATGTTCCGGCCATGGGCGCTGACGATGCCGATGCCCTTGGCGCAGTCCATGGGGCTGCCGCCACCAATGGCGACAATGACGTCACACTCATTGGATTTGTACAGCTCTGCCCCGGCCATGACTTCGTCCACTTTCGGATTGGCAGAAACACCGGTAAAAACAGTGACACGAAGCCCGGCGGTCACCAGGATGTCCATGATCTCCGCAACCCAGCCAGCCTTCTCCACGCCAGGGTCCGATACCAGGAACACGTGGCGGGCACCAACGTTGCTGGCGAAGTTGGCTACCGCCTTGCGTGAGCCGGCACCAAAGACAATCTCGGGGGACACAAACTTGCGCAGGGCAGAAATGTCGTAGCTCATGGGCGCTCTCTTCAGTGTTGCTGTTGTTATTGTATAGACCCTGAGTTTACCTTAAGCGTTACCCGCCATCATTCCACTTTTGGCTATTTCGACAGTAGAAAGTGAGCAGGTTGTCCAACAGGGCAACCTGGTTATTCTGCTGCCGGAAACCGTGCCCTTCGTCCTCAAACCACCAGAGCTCCACTGGCTGCGCGTTCTGCTCCAGAACTCGTACCATTTCCCGGGTCTGCTCGGGCACGACCACACGATCCTGGCCACCCTGAAAAAAGATCATCGGCCTGCGGATGCGATGCGCCTGTTGAACGGGTGTGCGCTCATGCCAGCGCTCAGGATAATCACTCGGCGCACCCAACAGCCAGTCCAGGTAGCCTGACTCGAATCGGTGCGTCACCTCCCTCAGACGGGCCGGATCGCTAACACCAAACAGGCTGGCTCCGGCCCGGAACCGTGTACTGCGAATCATCGCCATCAACGCGGTATATCCACCAGAGCTACGGCCCTGTATAAACAGCCGGCTGGCGTCTGCCCGGCCAGTGGCGACCAGGTGGTCCGCTGCCCGCTCCATGTCCTCCACATCGGACTGGCCCCAGTTGCCAGCGAGTGCCATGCGAAAGCGGCGGCCAAATCCCGCGCTGCCGCGATAATTGACATCGGCGACCGCAAAGCCATGGTGGCACCAGAACTGGACCTGCGGATTGAATACTGGCCAGGCCGTCGACGTGGGCCCACCGTGAGCGATCAGGATCAATGGCGGTGGGTTGTTTTCAGACGAGCCACCGACGGGCGGATACCAGAACCCACCCATCTCCTCCTGCCCCCCATTCGATGGCGGCACCTTGAAAGGCGCTGGCGCAACGATAGGCGTATCAGCGAACGGCGCTTCGCCCCCGGCTAGCAGGCGGACCCGATTGGTTGCCAGATCCACCGCCAATACCGAGTCGAGCCGGGTTGCCGATCGGGCAATACAATAAAGCTGGCCATCGGAGGCTGTCATATGCCGGAAGTCGTTGAAGTCCAACGCGACCCTTGCAGGTGATGACTCAGCAAAGCGCTTCAGCCATAGCTCCCCAACCCCGTTGACGTAGCGTACCCAGGCCCAACCACCCTGCCCCAGCGGACAATAATGGCGTTCGCCCAATTGCCAGGGGGCGATTGCGTGATCCGCTGCTGTCGAGTCCAGACAGGTCCATTTGGCCTGTTCATCTGGCCATGAAACGTACCAGGTCTGCCACCATCCTTCGTGGTCCGACAGCACGTACAGCGTTTCACCATCGAACACAGGCTGTTGCACGCTGCCTTCTTGTGATGTGGGCCAACAACGGGCGCGGACCAACACTCCGTTTTCATCAACATCCGCGGTCCACAGAACGGATCTCACCCAAGGCATATCCGGTAACGACCAACAAACCCATGCCATGCGTTCACCGCTGGCGGAGAGCGCCGGTGCGCTGTAAAAATCCTCGCTGTCGTGCAGGGGCACAATCTCGTTGTGGTCTCGAACCGCCACCAACTGCTGACAACCCGAACGTTCGCGTACGGCCAGGGTGCGGTGATGAAGCGGGTCCCATACCAGCCCACCGAAGCTGGCGTCCGTATCCTGTGTTACGGCGTTTGTGGCGCCCGTAACAGGATCGATACGATGAATTTGCTGCTGGGATGCCTCAACCGCGTACACCGTGTCGCGCCCGGCACACAACGCACCTCCGCCGTACCCATTGACCTGGCTGCGAATACCAAAAGTCGGAGGAGTAACCCATTGAGGACTCTCGTTACCCATTTTTTGGAGCAGGTTGTGACCGCTGTCAGGGTCGAACTCCAGCCAGAATACACCGGCCTGACTGGCAGCCACCCACCCGCGCTGGGTAAACGCCGAAGACGCCTGTTCGGCTGACAGCGACGGAGACCGAGGCGGATTCCCGGCATCAGCCCCTGAAGAACAACCGGGAGTTGTTGGCGTTGCGATAGGTCAGCTCCTCCAGCCCGGCGGTGGCGTGGTCCGCCGCCTGGCGGGCGGCGAGGATGCGATCATGATGGGGTGATTTACTGCAAACCGGGTCGGCATTGTCGGCATTACCGGTCAGCAGGTAGGCCTGGCATCGGCAGCCGCCGAAGTCCTTACCTTTTTCATCGCAGGATCGACAGGGCTCCGGCATCCAGCTGTCACCCCGGTAATGGTTAAAACCCGGGCTGTCATACCAGATGGAGTGTAGCGAGGAATCCCGTACATTGGGAAACTCAATGGGTAACAGGCGGGCGCTGTGGCAGGGTAAGGCGGTACCATCCGGCGCCACAGTGAGGAACAGGCTGCCCCACCCGTTCATGCAGGCCTTTGGCCGTTCCTCGTAATAGTCCGGGGTAACAAAGATCAACCTCATCGCCGAGCCGTCATCTGCCAGACGCTGGCGATAGATGTTTACTTCGGCCTCAGCCTTTTCCAGCTGTGCCTTGGAGGGCATCAGCCCCTCACGGTTTTCGAACGCCCAGCCGTAGTATTGGCAGGTGGCCAACTCCACGTAATCAGCACCCAATCGCTCACACAAGCTGATGATATCGTTCATCTGGTGGATATTGTGCCGATGGATCACAAAGTTGAGCACCATGGGGTAACCCGCTTCTTTTACCGCACGGGCCATCGCCAGCTTCTGCTCGAAAGCCTTGCGTGAGCCGGCCACAGCGTTGTTCAGTTCCGGATCTGAGGCCTGGAAACTGACCTGGATATGATCCAGCCCGGCATCGCGGAAGGCGTTCACCTTAGCCTCAGTGAGCCCCAGGCCGGAGGTTATCAAATTGGTGTAATAGCCCAGTTGCCTGGCTTCTCCAATCAGCTCCGGAAGGTCCTGACGCACCAGCGGTTCGCCGCCGGAAAAGCCCAGTTGGGCTGCTCCCATCTCACGGCCCTGGCGCAGCACCCTGACCCACTCTTCGGTGCTCAACTCCTGCTGGGTCTGCGCAAAATCCAGTGGGTTGGAACAATATGGGCATTGCAGCGGGCAGCGGTAGGTCAGTTCCGCCAGCAGCCACAGAGGCGGACCAATACCAGGGCGATCACCCGCCGGCATGGTGTCGTGCTGACTCATGGAAACAGTATCCAGTGCTGCTGCTCGGCGTCCTTGAGGAAATCGCTTACATCGTCTGCCAGGGATCCCGCATCGGGAAACTGCTGTTCCAGGATAGCGACAATATCGGCCACGGTGCGCTGGCCATCCACTTCCTTCAGCACCGCCCCGGCACTGTCGTTCAACCGCACCATACCTTCGGGGTACAACAGCACATGGGCCTTCTGGGCAGGCTCCCACTGGAAACGGAACCCCGGGCGAAGGCGCGGGGTGCGCTCCATGAGCGTGACCACTACACCCCCCGGTGCCAGACTGGCTGGCTGGTTACGGTGTGGTACGGCGGCGTGCGGTGCTGATAAGCCATAGTCAGGGCATCCAACATAGACCATAAAATATCCAGTTTGAATTGAAGGATTTCCAGGGCACGGGCCTGCTGTGCCGCGGTGGTAAAGTGATCCAGGGTAATCGTCAAACCATGCTCCACGTCACGGCGCGCTTCCGACAACCGCTTGCGGAAATAGCCATAACCATCGGTCTGGATCCAGGGATAGTGCTGAGGCCAGCTATCGAGCCGGGACTGGTGAATCTCCGGCGCAAACAGTTCCGTCAGGGAGGAACAGGCCGCTTCCTGCCAGGTCGCCCGTCGGGCAAAGTTCAGGTACGCATCAACCGCAAACCGCACACCCGGCAACACGTGGCGCTGGTCGATGACCTCGTCCCGAGTTAACCCTACGGCTTCCGCCAGACTCAGCCAGGCCTCGATACCGCCTTCGTCGTCACTGTGGCCATCGTGATCCAGTACTCTTTGGAGCCACAACCGGCGCACCGAGGCATCCGGGCAGTTGGCCATGATCGCCGCGTCCTTGCGGGGGATGTTGATCTGATAGTAGTAACGGTTGGCGACCCAGCCACGAATCTGCTCCGGGGTGCAGTCACCGCCGTACATGGCTTTATGGTACGGATGGTGAATGTGGTAGTACTGGCCTTTTGCCCGCAGGGCCTGCTCAAAATCCCCGCGATTCATGACGGTTGTAGCGATTGCGTTCACAGGGGCACCTCCATATGCAGATGCATGCCGTCAAACGACACCTCAATGCCATGCCTGGTCAGCACGGCCCGTTCAGGCGAATCCTCGTCCAGAATCGGGTTGGTATTATTGATATGGATAAGAATTTTCCTGCGCGCTGGCATGGTATCCAGCACGTCGATCATGCCGCCGGGGCCACTCTGGGCAAGATGCCCCATCTCCTGGCCGGTGCGGGTACCCACCTCGCAGCGCAACATTTCATCGTCGTGCCAAACGGTACCATCCACCAGCAGCGTGTCGGCTTTCCGCATCCACTGCAGAATCTGCTCATCGGGCTGCCCGAGCCCCGGGGCGTACATGACGGTTTCACCACTGCGGGTGTCTTCTATGAAAAGCCCAATGTTGTCACCCGGGTGCGGGTTATTCCTGCGCGGTGAATACGGCGGCGCATTACTGAGTAACGGAATGGCCGTCAACCGCAACGCCGGGGCACAGGGAATGGAAAAAGACTGTTGATCGGTACAGGGTACTTCATGCCACTGGGGGCCACCGTTCCAGTGGGTGAGCATGCGAAACAGTGGAAAGCCGCTGCTCAGATCTTCATGAACCTGGGCGGTACACCACACGTCCAGGGGCAATCCCTCGCGCAACATCAGCAAACCGGTGGTGTGATCCACCTGGCTGTCGCACAGCAACACCGCGTTAATTCCGGTATCCCGAAGCGCACGCGCCGGCTGCATGGCATCAAAGCTTGCCAGTTGAGCACGAATGTCAGGAGAGGCGTTACAGAGAATCCAGTGCACGCCGTCTTCGCTGATGGCGATGGACGACTGGGTACGTGCGCTGGCGTTCAGGGTCCCTTTGCGGAAGCCATCACAGTTGGCGCAATTGCAGTTCCACTGGGGAAACCCTCCGCCGGCGGCGGAACCGAGGATACGAATCTGCATGACAGAAACTCCAGAAGCAAAATGGCCAGCGCACGAGGCTGGCCATTACTTCTCAGCGGTTGGCGAAGTACATGGTGACTTCGAAGCCGATCCGCAGGTCTTCATAGGCTGGTTTGGTCCACATAACGCTTACCTCTTGTGATGATTGTTGTGGCATTGAGGATCCGTTAACCGGTTGCCCGGTAACTCACTCTCAATCCTACCCAGTCCCCGAAAAGGCCAATATGGTACTTTGGCACTGATTTCCGCTCGATCCAGGCCGCGAAACTCATCCTTTCGACCCATTCCGGTGAGCACCGGCTCAGACACAAAAAAAGGCCCTGGGAAGGACCTAAAACTGGCAGGAAGACCCATCCATCCCCACCAGTCAACTACAACCCGGTAGAGATGCGCCCCGGTCAGACACCGGGAAGGAATGTGCACATCCATGTGCTGACTCGCCACCGGGCCTGTGTGGGAGGGCCCGGGCACAACAGTCATTGGCGGACTTAGAAGAAGCCCAGCGGGTTGATGTCGTAGCTGACCAGCAGGTTCTTGGTCTGCTGGTAATGATCCAGCGCCATCTTGTGGTTCTCGCGGCCAACACCGGACTTCTTGTAACCACCGAAGGCAGCGTGCGCCGGATACTGGTGGTAACAGTTGGTCCATACGCGGCCTGCCTGGATGGCGCGGCCCATGCGATAGGCACGGTTGATGTCGCGGGTCCAGAGGCCGGCACCCAGACCGAACTCAGTGTCGTTGGCGATGGCCAGGGCTTCTTCTTCGTCCTTGAAGGTGGTTACACCCACCACCGGACCAAAGATTTCCTCCTGGAACACACGCATGTTGTTCTTGCCTTTGAACAACGTGGGCTGAACGTAGAAGCCATTGTTATAGGCATCGTCCATTTCCTCACGGCCACCGCCGGTCAGCACTTCCGCGCCTTCCTGCTTGCCGATTTCGAGGTAGGACATGATCTTGTCGAACTGCTCCTTGCTGGCCTGAGCGCCGACCTGCACATCGGTATCGAGCGGGTTGCCACGCTTGATGGACTTCGTGCGTTCAACAACCTTGGCCATGAACTCCTCGTACATGTCTTCCTGTACCAGCGCACGGGACGGACAGGTACAGACCTCACCCTGGTTGAAGAACGCCAGCACCAGGCCTTCCACACACTTGTCGATAAACTCGGGCTCGGCGTTCATCACATCGGAGAAATAGATATTGGGGGACTTACCACCCAGTTCCACTGTGGACGGAATAATATTCTCGGCCGCGCACTTGAGAATGTGGGAACCCACCGGTGTGGAGCCGGTGAAGGCGATCTTGGCAATACGCTTGCTGCTGGCCAGTGCCTGACCCGCTTCAATGCCGTAGCCGTTGACGATGTTAACCACGCCCGGTGGCAGCAGGTCGCCAATCAGATCCATCAGGATCAGGATACTGGCGGGCGTCTGCTCTGCCGGCTTCATCACCGTGCAGTTACCAGCCGCCAGGCAGGGCGCCAGCTTCCACACAGCCATCAGCAAAGGGAAGTTCCAGGGAATGATCTGGCCCACAACACCCAGCGGCTCATGGTAATGATAGGCCACGGTATTGTTGTCGATGGCGCTGGACGTATCTTCCTGGGCTCGGATACAACCGGCAAAGTAACGGAAGTGGTCAACCGCCAAAGGAATGTCGGCGTTCAACGTCTCGCGAACGGCTTTGCCGTTATCCCAGGTTTCGGCGACCGACAGCATTTCAACGTTCTGCTCGATACGGTCGGCAATTTTCAGCAGGATATTGGAGCGCTCGGTGGTCGACGTCTTTCCCCAGGCTGGCGCGGCCTTATGGGCGGCATCCAGAGCCACATCAATATCTTCGGCCGAGGAGCGGGGAATTTCACAGATGACATCGCCGGTCACCGGCGTGATGTTTTCAAAATACTGACCCTTGACCGGGGCGACCCACTCGCCGCCGATGTAGTTCTCATAACGGGGTTTGAAGGAGACGACGGAGCCTTCCTTACCAGGTTGTGCGTAGATCATGGTCTCGACCTCTTGTTGTGTTTGTCGCAGGACAACGCGGCCTTGCGCGTTTACCTATTCAATGTAGACCCCCAAAGCGGTTAGGTGAATGATTCGATAGAGGGGAAAAACTCATCCCTTGGTAGTAGATAAGCGGGGACTACGACAATCTAGCGCTTGCGCAGACAAAAAGGGCTGCCTTCCGGCAGCCCCCATCGAACGAACAATGGCCGTTCTATCGTCGAATCAGTTGCTCGCAACACGATCCTTCGGCAGCTTGAACGTCCAGACCATACCGCCCTGGTTGAAGTCCTTTACCACCTTGGCGACTTCACCACCCCAGAGCGGGACCGCACCACCCCAACCAGAGGCCACGGAGACATACTGCTCGCCGTCCATGGTCCAGGTAACAGGAGTACCCACAACGCCGGAGCCGGTGTTGAACTTGTACAGCTCTTCGCCGGTCTTGGCGTCAAAAGCCTTCAGATAACCTTCGGGCGTACCAGTGAAGACAAGGTTGCCAGCGGTTGTCATTACACCACCCCACAGAGGAGCAGTGTTTTCATAACGCCAGACTTCCTTGCCGGTCTTCGGATCCATGGCGCGGAGTACGCCGATGTAATCGTCATTAGCTGGCTTGATGGTAAAGCCCGCACCCAGGAAGGCAGCACCTTTCTTGTAGGAAACCGGCTCGTTCCAGATATCCATGGACCATTCATTGGACGGTACGTAGAACAGGCCGGTATCCTGGCTATAGGCCATTGGCATCCAGTTCTTACCACCAAGGAACGCTGGCTGGGCAACAACCACTTCACCCTTGCTTCCTTCCATCGCAGAAGGGTCACCCGGGCGACCACCATCTTTAAAAATCGGACGACCGGTCTTCGGATCAAGGCCTTCAGCCCAAGTGATCTTGTCCACGAATGGGAAGCCGCGAATGAAGTCGCCGTTCTCACGGTTCAGAACATAGAAGAAGCCGTTACGGTCAGCTGTTGCCGCCGCTTTCACGGTTTTGCCCTTTTCTTTGTAATCGAACGAAATCAGCTCGTTGACACCATCGTAGTCCCAGCCATCATGAGGCGTGGTCTGGAAGTGCCATTTGATACTGCCATCGTCCGGATCGATTGCCACCCGCGAGGATGAGAACAGGTTATCGCCGGGGCGCAGGTGTGAGTTCCAGGGTGCCGGGTTACCGGTTCCGAAGAACAGGGAGTCGGTGTCCTGATCATAGGTGCCACCCAACCAGGTCGCAGCACCGCCGTTCTTCCACATATCACCCGGCCAGGTCTTTCCGGCTTTGCCGCCGGAAATGCCGCTTTCAACCGCCTTGCCGTCTTTGTAGACATAGCCCATATGGCCTTCAACGGTCGGACGCATCCACACCAGCTCACCGGTATTGGCGTCGTAGGCTTCCACCTTGCCGACAATACCGAACTCACCACCGGAAACGCCGGTAATCACTTTGCCTTTGACGACGATAGGTGCGGCAGTAATGGCATAACCCGCCTGGTAGTCGGCAACCTTCTTGATCCACATGGGCTTGCCGGTGTCTTTGTTCAAAGCGACGAGTTTGGCATCGAGAGTGCCGAAAATAACCTTGTCGTCGTACAGGGCAACGCCGCGGTTAACAACGTCACAACAGGGCATGATGCCGTCAGGCAGACGCGCGTCGTACTGCCAGATTTCCTCTCCGGTTCTGGCGTCAATGGCGTAAACACGGGAATAGGAGGCAGTCACATACATCACGCCATCCTTGATCAGCGGCTGCGACTCCTGGCCGCGCATTTTCTCGCTACCAAACGAGAAGGCCCAAGCTGGCTGAAGGTATTGAATATTACCGGTGTTCAGGTCTTCCAGGATACTGAACCGCTGGCCCTGGGTACCCATGCCGTAGCTGACGATATCGTCCGGCGTTTTGTGATCGTTCATGATGTCTTCGTCGGTGACCGCCTGGGCCCCGTACGATACGGCCAGCGCCAAGGCACTGGCTGCAATGCGAATCCCGAACTTGTTCGATGTCATGGTTGCGCTCTCCAAGTCTCTTGTTTTCGGTGCTATCGTTTTTGTTTCAGGATGAACCGGGAACTTTTCCCGCCTCTGAAGTGATTCTTCGCTTTGGGACGAAAACCGACAATTACCCCCCGGCACTGGTTTTCTCATCACTTGGTATTACTACCTCCAAAAACAAAGTCCGCGTGGGTGTCGCGGGCTTGATGTGTCGCTCTGAGTCAAACGGTTTTTCATCAACGCTGACCTTCGGCCCTAGCCAACGCCTCCTCACTGAGAAATTCCCGGTAATACTGGGGAACGCTATATCGTAGGCCCAGCTCCGCAAACAGCGCTTGCATGTCGCCGGATTTCACCAGGTCACCGATAATGGCTTCGATCGCATAACCGAGCTGGCGATGGGTATGCTTGATGGCCATGCCCACGTCCCAGACCTGCTTGCCGATACCCGGGAAGCCATTCCCTGCCAGCTGGAATTCGGTATTTCCAGGGCGGCCCAGCTCGTGGTCAATCTCGGCGCGCATGCCCATAACGGCGCTCACCGTGCCATCGCGCATCTGTCTCTTATACACATCTCCGAGCCCACGAGACGGACTCCTATCTCG
>CAJXOQ010000018.1 GCA_913057975.1 uncultured Marinobacter sp. | reverse complement strand
AGATAGGAGTCCGTCTCGTGGGCTCGGAGATGTGTATAAGAGACAGGGATAAGCCCACCGCTGAAGCCGAAGCGGCGTCGCAGGAAGACAGCTCACCGAATGTCGATAACGAGCATTCTGAGAGCCCGGTTCGCCGCATTGCATGAAATCAAACGGAGAAGCTCGCGCCCTTCAGAAGCACTCATCCGGTGCACGTCGCCCTGTCAGAGCGCACAGTTTTCGGGCCAAGCTCAAAGCGAAATTCTTCAACTTACTGTAAATAAAGGACTAATAGTTTTGGCACGGCGTTCGCTACTGTAGATACAGGGAAGAATGTCCCGGCTAAGGATCGGCCGGACCATCAGATCATTGTTGTTGGCATTGGCGCCGGACCATCGAGTTCCTTCGGGAATCAGATGCTCCGGCTTTTTTCGTTTCGGGCACAAGAAGGCACCACGATCATGAGCGCAAAGGCAGAACAGACTCTCGTTATCTGCGGACACGGCATGGTGGCCCAGCGTCTGCTCGAAAAACTGGTTGCTCAACCGCATCGGCCTTTTGCACGCATTGTGGTGTTTAATGGCGAGGCAAGCCCTGCCTACAACCGCATCCAGCTTTCGGCCCTGCTGGCCGGCGATGCCAACGAAGACAGTCTGCAATTGCAGCAACCGGACTGGTATCAGCACAACAGCATCACCGTGCACCAGGGGGATCCCGTTACCGCCATTAACCGGGAAGAGCGCACGGTTACCACTGCCAGCGGGCGGACTCAACACTACACCAGCCTGGTTCTGGCCACCGGTTCCCGCTCCGCCAGTCTTGGCCTGAAGGGTGAGGAGTTGGACGGTGTGATGGGCTTCCGCGACCTGCAGGATACCCGCCGTCTGATCAACATCAGCCAACGCCATCGCCGCGCGGTGGTCATCGGTGGTGGTTTCCTGGGTCTGGAGGCGGCTGAAGGCCTGCGCAGCCGGGGTATGGCGGTGACCGTACTGCACCGTAGCGGCCATCTTCTCAACCGGCAACTCGACCCGGCCGGCGGCGCCCTGCTGGAAGAGGCCCTGACCAAACGCGGGCTGACCATTCGCACGCAAACATCTCCCGTGGCCCTGCTCGGTCGCAATGTGGTCCGTGCCGTGCAGCTGGACGACGAAACCCTGATCAGCACCGATCTGGTGGTGATCGCCGCTGGCATTACCCCGAACACGGAACTGGCTCTGGAAGCGGGGCTGGATTGTGAACGCGCCATCCGGGTGAATCCGCAGCTGCAAACCAGCGACCAATACATCCATGCACTAGGCGAATGCTGCCAGGTCGGCAGCCAGACCTTCGGGCTGGTGGAGCCCGGCTATCAACAGGCGGACGTGCTGGCACAGGTGCTGTGCGACGAGAACAGCCAGGCGACGTTTGAGCCATCCATCATCCCGACGCGCCTGAAAATCAGCGGCATCCCGATATTTTCCTGCGGCCAGACCGACGCGGACGCTGAGACCGAATCCGTGGTCTGGCAGGACTACGACACCAATCGCTACTGCCGCCTGCTGATTCGCGACCAAAGACTCACAGGCGCCGTGCTCTTCGGTGAAACCAGCGACGGCCCCTGGTACAGCGAACGCATTCAACAGGCCGATGACATCAGCCCTTACCGGGCCCATCTGGCCTTTGGCAAGCACTACTGCGAAGCCGCGTAAAGCGGCCGGGAACAGAGAGAGGAATTACCATGAGCAAGAAAACCCTGATCGTGATTGGCAACGGCATGGTCGGCCACCATTTCCTGGAACAGTTGGTGGAAACCCCGGCAGCGGCCGATTTCGACATCAAGGTATTTGGTGAAGAGAAACTGCTGGCGTATGACCGGGTTCACCTGTCCGAGTACTTTGGTGGTTCCACCCATGCCGACCTGGCCATGGGCACCGCCGACTGGTACGCCGAGAACCACATCGACCTGCGCCTGAGCGAACAGGTAACCGGCATCGACCGCGCCAATCAAACCATTACTACACCGATGGGCGATTACGCCTACGACGAACTGGTGCTGGCCACCGGTTCCTATCCGTTCGTGCCGCCCATCAAGGGCAACGAGCACCCCCATTGCCTGGTGTATCGCACCCTGGAAGACCTCGACAGCATCCGTGCCAGCGCCGACGGTGTTAAAACCGGCGTAGTGGTGGGCGGTGGCCTTCTGGGTCTGGAAGCAGCGAATGCACTCAAGAGCCTGGGCCTGGACGCCCACGTGGTGGAATTTGCACCCCGGCTGATGCCGGTGCAGCTCGACAGCGACGGCGGTGCCCTGCTCAAACGCAAAATTGAGGAGTTGGGTGTGCAGGTACACACCGAGAAAGCCACCACTGAAATCGTTGAAGGCGAAGAAGCCCGCCTGCGGATGAATTTCAGTGACGACACCCATTTGGAAACCGACCTGATCGTGTTCTCCGCCGGCATCCGCCCCCAGGACGCCCTGGCCCGTTCCAGCGAACTGGCCATGGGTGAACGCGGTGGCATTGTCATCAACGACCAGTGCACCACCTCCGACCCCCACATCCACGCCATTGGCGAGTGCGCGCTGTGGAGTGAGAAGATTTTTGGCCTGGTGGCACCGGGCTACACCATGGCCCGCACCCTAGCCTCCGTGCTGAATGGTGACCGTGAGGCCGCCTTTACCGGCGCCGACATGAGCACCAAGCTCAAGCTGTTGGGTGTGGATGTCGGCTCGATCGGCGATGCCCATGCCCAGACGCCGGGCGCCCGCAACATCCGCTTTAACGATGAGCAGGTCGGTCATTACCGCCGCATGGTGATCAGCGAGGATGGCAAGACCCTGCTGGGCGCCATCCTGGTGGGCGACAACAGCCACTACGATACCTTGCTGCAATACGCGTTGAACGGCATTGAGCTGCCGGAGAACCCGGAGACCCTGATCCTGCCGGAAAGCCAGGGCGGTGCTCCCGCGCTGGGCCCGGATGCCCTGCCGGAAACCGCCTCGATCTGCTCCTGCCACAACGTGTCCAAGGGTGATATCTGCGGCGTGATCGATGCCGGCTGTACCGACCTTGCCGGTGTTAAGGCAGAAACCAAGGCCAGCACCGGCTGTGGCGGCTGCGCAGCGCTGCTGAAAAACGTGGTGGACAGCGAACTGGAAAAACGCGGCGTGGAAGTCAGCAAGGACATCTGTGAGCACTTCCCATATAGCCGCCAGGACCTGTTCAATATCGTGAAGGTCAATGGCATCCGCACCTTCCGGACATTGATCCGTGATCACGGCAAGGGCCATGGCTGCGACATCTGCAAACCGACCGTCGCGTCCATCCTTGCCACCTGCTGGAACGAGCACATCCTGGCCACCGACCACGTGCCTCTTCAGGACACCAACGACACTTTCATGGCCAACATGCAGAAGAACGGTACCTACTCCATCGTGCCTCGGGTGCCGGGCGGCGAAATCACCCCGGACAAGCTGATTGTGCTGGGTGAAGTGGCCAAGGAATACAACCTGTACACCAAGATCACGGGCGGTCAAAGGGTGGACCTGTTCGGCGCCACCCTGAGCGAACTGCCCGAAATCTGGGAAAAACTCATCGCCGCAGGCTTCGAAACCGGCCACGCCTACGGCAAGTCCCTGCGCACGGTGAAGTCCTGCGTCGGCAGCACCTGGTGCCGCTACGGCGTGCAGGACAGCGTGGGCATGGCGATCTTTCTGGAGAACCGCTACAAGGGCCTGCGTTCCCCCCATAAGCTCAAGATGGCGGTGTCCGGCTGCACCCGCGAATGTGCGGAAGCCCAGAGTAAGGACATCGGCGTGATCGCCACCGAGAACGGCTGGAACCTGTACGTATGCGGCAACGGCGGCATGCGTCCGCGCCACGCAGACCTGTTTGCCACGGATTTGTCCGACGAGGAACTGATCAGCGCTATCGACCGGGTGTTGATGTTCTACGTCCGTACAGCGGACCGTTTGCAGCGCACCAGTGTGTGGATGGAGAACCTGGAAGGTGGCCTGGACTATCTGAAGCAGGTGGTCCTGGAGGACAGCCTGGGTATCGGTCAGGAGCTGGAGCAGCACATGGCGGATCTGGTGGATACCTATCAGTGCGAGTGGAAGACGGCGGTCGAGGATCCTGAGAAGCGGAAGCGGTTCCGGGAGTTTGTGAATGCTCCGGAGAAGAAGGATCCGGTTCAGGAGTGGACCACCGAACGGGAGCAGCGTCGGCCTTTGCTTGAGGGGGAGCCTGCTTAAGGCTGGGGCCCGGGGTGGAGCGCCGGGGTACGTAATAATTTTCCTTGGGAAAAGAACTCGCTGCGCTCAGACACCTTTTCCTGGCGGAAAATTATTACGTACCCCCACGCTCATCGGGTCACGAGCTTTCGCTGGTTAAACACACATCACATCAAGAGTTAACGCCGCAGGCGAACTTGAACGAAATTGGAGAACGTTATGAAAGCACGCACTTCCTGGGACGTTGTTTGTACCGTTGATGACCTTGTGCCCGAGTCCGGCGTTGCGGTCTGGACGGAAGACGGGCCGGTGGCGGTGTTTTATCTGCCGCATCGGTTGCCGGCGTTGTTTGCGATCAGTCATACCGATCCGTTTACCGGTAAGAACGTGCTGGCGAGAGGGATTACCGGGGATCTGAAAGGGCAGCCGGTGGTGGCGTCTCCGTTGTACAAGCAACACTTCAACCTGCAGACCGGCCACTGCCTCGAGGACGAAGAAGTAGCCGTGAAAACCTACCCGGTCCTGTTGGACGGCAACAACGTCCGGATAGAAATCCCGGTGGCCAACAAAGAATCAGCCGTGGCATAGACTAGAAGTCAGCTCCCGGCAGGCTAGGCAGCAGACCGACGACGCCAACCAAGCACGAATACAGTAAGCGCCGGCAAGAAGGTAACGGTCACTGTAGCCGCACCGGCCAGCCCGAACAGAACGATAGCGCCCACTCCTCGATAGAGTTCGGTACCTTCACCGGGGATGAACACCAGCGGCGACAGCCCGCAAATGGTGGTCAGGGTGGTCATAGCTATCGGCCTCAGGCGGGTTTCCACCGCGCCGATGACCGCATCCACCACTGAAATATCCCGGTGCCTCAGGTTCTGCCGGGCCTGCTCCACCACCAGGATCGGGTTGTTCACCACGGTGCCCATCAGGATCAGGAAACCCAGCATGGTGATCATGTCGAAGGGTTGGCTCAGGGGCAGCAGGCCGATTTTCGGTAACAGCCCACCCACCAGGTTCATCAACGCCAGTCCTACGATGCCGCCGGCGACGCCAAGAGGAATCGCTGTAAGAATCAAGAGCGGGAAGCCCCAATGGGCAAAGATGGCTACCAGCAGCAGATAAACGATCACCACCGCAATCATGAAATTTCCGCTCAGGGCATCGCGGGTGGCATTGAGTTGGTCGCTGGCGCCGGAGATGTTGATGGCGACGCCTGCTGGCAATTCACCACTGTCGCGCATGGCGTTCAGCAGTTCCGTGCGAACCCGTTCGACTCCGGCTTCCAGAGGCACATCATCCGGCGGAATCACGTTGAGGGTGACGGTACGGCGGCCGTCCAGACGGCGCACCGTGCTGGTGTCTACGGTTTCCTCAATGGTTGCCAGGCTCGACAACGGCAGAGTCGCGCCCTCGGGAGTGTGCACCATCACATCCGGCAATGCGTCGAGACTGGTGTCCCGGCCTTCACTGCCGTACAGGTAGATGTCGATCTTGTCGTCGTCCAGGAAAAAGTCGTCGACATAGGAGCCTTCGGTCAGCGATGCCACCGTGAAACCAATCGCTTCTGTGCCCAGGCCGAGTTCCGCTGCCCGATCCCAATTCGGGCGCACCTGGATTAACGGTTGGGCCAGGGAAAGCGTGGCCGGGCGGGTCTGGATGCGGGGGTTGTCAAATATGCGCCGGGCGCGGCCGTAGGCGATGTTGGCCACCTTGTAGATCGACACCAGATCCGGCCCGGAGATATCCAGGTTGATACTGCGGGTGCCGCCATCATTGCTGGAAATAATGGAGCCCTTGGCGGCAAACGCCCGCATGCCGGGAAATTTCTCATAAAAACCGGTGATCTGATCCATCAGCACATCGATGTGCCGGGCGTTAACCGTTTCCGCGATGATCCTCACATTTGTGGGGCTCACCTGCATGTTCAGATAGGCTAGGGGCGGTATCGGGGTTTCGCCGCTTTCGTAGGCCTCAGGGTCCGCCTGCACATGGGGCAGAAAGTGGTCTTCCACCTGTTTGGCGATGCTCTCCATTTCCGCCAGGTTGTAGCCGGGCGGCGCGTTCATGGAGGCGAAGGTTTTTGGTTCTTCACCTTCCGGGAGGTATTCGGCAGGCGGCGTCAGAAAAACGATAATCCAGAAACTCAGCGCCACCGTGCCGAGAATGACCACAAGCCGCCTGACCGCACCGCTGACCATCCAGCGCACGGCAGCGACAATCCTGGTCGCCCAGCCCGGTGCCACCACATTGCCATACTGGTCGGTATCACCCATGCGAGCGCCAAAATCCAGCCGCGCACTGAGGGTGGGAATCAGCGTGACCGCCACCAGCATGGACGCGAAAATCGCAGCCGAAATCGCGATGGCCACGTCGGAATACAGCTGTCCGGCTTCCTCTTCGATGAACAGGATCGGCAGGAACACCAGGATGGTCGTCATGGTGGAGGCCAGTACCGCGGGCCAAACCTCCTGAACTCCCTTGAGGGCCGACTCGAACCGGTCCAGCCCCAGGCGCCGGTGCCGCTCGATGTTCTCCAGTACCACGATACTGTTGTCCACGGTCATACCGATGGCAAAGGCGACGCCGGCCAGGGAAATCACATTGATGGTACGGCCTGTGATCATCAGCCCAAGAAAGGCCGCAATCGCACACAAAGGAATGCCCACCACCCCTACGAACGTAGCCCGGGACGATCTCAGAAACAGAAACATCACCAGAGTGGCAAAGACCGCACCGATACCCAGGTTGGTCCAGACATTGGCAACCGAGGCTTCCACATAGCGAGCGTCATCAGCGGTGAGCGCCAGTTGCATACCCGCCGGATTCAACACGTCCCGGTTGATGATCTCCACTTGCTCCAGCATCGCCCGCTTGATGTCGATGACGTTGGAACCGCTTTCACGCCGCACCTGAAGGCCCAGCACGCGCTGGCCGTTGATGTAGGACAGTTCGCGGATACGGGCATGGTCCTGGCGTACCGTCGCCACGTCGGACAGGCGCACCACGCTGTCACCGGTTCGTGACACCACCAGGTTGCGCAGCTCCTCAAGATCGCGGAATCGCCCAACTGTTCTCAGCAGGTAGCGCCGCTTACCAGCGTTCACCTCGCCCCCGGACACATCCTGATTGCGGCTGGTGATCGCATCCTGCAGGTCCAACAGGCTCAGGCCACGCTGCGCCAGTTCTGCTTCGTCCACAGTGATCTGCATCTGGCGGTCCGCGCCGCCGCCCACCGTCACTTCCGAGACCCCTGACACGCTTTCCATCCTGGGGCGAACGCGGTCCTCCACGAAGTCCCGCATCAGATCGATATCCAATTCCCGGGGGTTGTCGGGCAAGGTGGATACGCGGAAGTACATGAACGCATTGGAAGAAAACGACGCTGCAACAATCCGGGGCTCATCCACGTTGCGCGGATAGTCCGACACCTGGCTGAGGGCGTTGTTGACCTGTATCAGGGTCTCGGTGATATCAACACCGAAGGGGAACTCCAGCTCGATTTCCGCCACACCACTGGACGCAGTGGCAATCATCTCGCTGAGATTGGGGACGTTGCGCAGATAGCGTTCCTGCTCAATCAGGATTTCTTTCTCGATATCCTGGGGCGTTGCGCCCGGCCACCGGGTTTCGACGGTGACGGTCCGGACTTCCAAATCCGGAATCATCTGCACCGGGATACGAAGGGCAGCGGCAGCACCGATCACGGCGATAATCAGAGTTACCACGGTCACCAGGGTGCCGTGGCGGATCACTCCCGCGAACATCAGTCGGCTCCCCTCTCAGCCAACTTTACCCTGGCACCTTCCTCAAGGGATTCGTTACCCCGCACCACGACTTGCTCATCGCCTTTCAAGCCGTTGAGGATTTCCACCCGATTCTGGAAGCTGGCCCCGATATCCACCCGCTTTTCGCGGACCTCGTACAGCTCATCCCCCGCGGGCTCGGCAATCCAGACCGTCACTCGGCCCTCCGGGTAACGATTGATGGCATCTCTGGACACGGTCAGCCCATGCTCACCCGTGGAAACCCGAAGCGTCGCCTGCACCGCCATGCCCGGAAGCACCGCCAGCGAATCCGGGCCGCTGGCTCTCAGCAGAAACGTCCGGGCCCGGGAATCGCTCACCGGAACCAGCGACGATATGGTGGCAGGCACCGGCTCCTCAGCCGCACCATCAACGCTTATCAGCAGCTCCGAGTCGTCGCCGATGCGTTGGTAATAATTCTGGGGCACCTGGAAATCCAGCCTCAGATTAGTGATGTCCACCAGCGTCAGGAGTTCATCGCCGGGGGTGACCCATTCGCCCAGGTCACTGGCTCGGTTGGACACAACGCCCTCAAACGGTGCCTCTATTCTGTGTCGTTGCAGTAACACCTGACGACGCCGCTCTTCTGCCTGGAGGCGAGCAAGGGTCGCTTCGAGGGCCGCTGCTTCGCTCTCCCGGGCACTGACTTCGGTCGCAGCAATGTTCCGCCCCGCTCCCACGGAACGGGCTTCAGCCAGCCTGCGTTGCGCCTCTTCGAATCGTGCACGCGCCTCAGCCACCTCTGCCCGGGCGCTGGACAGCTCATACCCGGCCTGTTCCTTATCCAGGCCCAGCAACAGGTCACCACGGGAAACCCGGTCGCCGGTTTCCACCCGAACCTCGTCCACAAGGCCCGCCACGGCCGTGGACAGCCCCGAGGTGCGCAGGGCATTTACCGTGCCGTTCAGAGTCACTTCACTGATGATGTCGGAGGATACGACCTCTTCCAGTTCAACCCCTGGCCGATCCTGTGCCTGCACAGAAACAGAGCAAAAAAGAACCACCACAACGCAAAAATGCCTGACCATGAATTTCACTGAATTGTTCCTTCGGATTCCCTACGCGCCGACATCGGCGCCAAATTTGATCACCCGACCCTGCCTCAGAGCTACGCTTCCCATCCACGGACAGACCAGTTATCGAAGCGGTTTCGGGCCCGATCAGCCAACGCCAGCGCTTCCACCAGACCTGAAATGCTGCAACACTGACTACCTGACAACAACCACAATAATGCGAGATCCATTCTGTGAGTGCACTGAGCCCTGTAGACCAGGTTTTCCTGTGGCTGGAAAAACGCCAGCAGCCCATGCACGTTGGCGGCCTGCAGCTGTTCTCGTTCCCCGAGGATGCACCGGATGACTATGTGGCCCAACTTGCGGACCAGTTGCGGGAGGAAACCATCGTCACACCTCCCTTCGACAGGCGCCTGGGCAGTCGGTTCGGCCAACCGGTCTGGGTGGAAGACGAACAACTGGACCTGGAGCATCATTTCCGCTTTGAGGCTCTGCCCACGCCAGGCCGGGTCCGGGAGCTGTTGTCGTTTGTCTCCGCTGAACACAGCCACCTGATGGACCGGGAACGGCCCATGTGGGAGTTCCACCTCATTGAAGGCCTGAAAGACCGGCAGTTCGCCGTTTACACCAAGGTACACCATTCTCTGGTCGATGGTGTGTCTGCCATGCGCCTGTTCCAGCGCATGCTGTCACAGGACCCGGAGCAGCGGGGCATGCCGCCGATCTGGTCGCTGCCGCGCCGCAGCCGCAGCGGTGACGACGATGAGGGCCCATCAATGTGGCGCAACGTTGCCCATCTGCTCGGGGAATCGGGTAAACAGCTGGGCACGGTTCCGGCGGTTACCAAGGCGCTGCTGAACACCGTGAACCGGGCCCGCAAGGACCCCGCCTACGATTCCATTTTTCACGCGCCGCGCTGCGTCCTGAATGGCAAGATCACCGGCTCCCGCCGTTTTGCGGCCCAGTCCTATAACCTGAAACGCATCCGTGCAGTATGCACCGCCTTCGGTACAACGGTTAACGACGTGGTCATGACGATGTGCGCCACGGCCCTGCGAACCTACCTGATGAATCAGGACGCGTTGCCAGAAAAACCGCTGGTCGCCATGGTACCGGTTTCCCTGCGCACGGATGACAGCTCAGGTGGCAACCAGGTGGGTATTATCCTCGCCTCCCTGGGCACCCACCTGAACGACGCCGCTGAGCGGCTGCGCTATATCCACGAAGACGTGAAAGCCTCCAAACAGCGCTACGCGGCCATGTCGCCAGAGGAAATCCTGAATTACACGGCGCTGCTGCTGGCCCCGGCGAGCTTCAACCTGCTAACGGGGCTGGCGCCGAAGTGGCAGACCTTTAACGTGGTCATTTCCAACGTACCAGGGCCCAAGGAACCCAGTTTCTGGAACGGCGCGAGGCTTGAGGGCATGTATCCGGTGTCCATCGCCATGGACCGGATTGCCCTGAACATGACCTTGACCAGCTACTGCGACCAGGTGGAGTTCGGGCTGATTGGCTGCCGTCGCACCCTACCCAGCCTGCAGCGCATGCTGGATTATCTTGAAGACGGCCTGAGCGAGCTGGAGCAGGCGGCTGGGCTGTAACGCCTAGCCGAACTTCACTTCCTGATTCCGCTCCGAGATCTGGCTGTTCAGTGTCCAGAAATCATAAAGCACACCCACCAGGAACAGACCGCCCGTCAGCAAGTAAATGATTCCGGTGATCCACTTGCCCATGTACATCCGGTGGATACCAAATACGCCAAGGAAGGTCAGTAGAATCCAACCGATGTTGAAACTGACCTCGCCCTCACGGAACCGGTGATCCGCCTCCCGATCCATGGCCGGTATCAGGAACAGGTCGATGATCCAGCCAATGAACAGCAACCCCAGGGTGAAAAACCAGATAGTGCCGGTGATGGGCTTGCCGTAGTAGAAGCGGTGCGACCCCAGGAAACCGAAGATCCAGAGCAGGTAGCCGATGAGTTTGCTGTGGGTGTCCTGATTGTCTGCCATTTGCGTTCCTTTTGGCTCGGGTTTTGGCGTGAGACTTGGCCAAAACCGACAATAGATCAATCAGATGCAGGCTTCAAACAAAGCTCGCGTGTTTTCCGCTGTCATCTTCACCGGGTTGCCACCGGCACTTGGGTCTTCAAGCGCCATTCTGGTCATTTCCTCAATGCGATCCGTCCCCACACCCATGTCCCTCAAACGCTCCGGTACGCCAAGGGATTCCCGCAACGTCATGATGAACTGGGTGAACCCGTCAAAGCCATTGGCAATGCCCAGGTAGCGGGTAATGTCGTCGACACGGTTTTCGATCGCAAGCCGGTTCATGGCGATGACCGACGGCAGCACCACGGCGTTGGTCATGCCATGGTGGGTGTTGTAGATCGCGCCGACCGAATGGGAGACGGCGTGGGTCGCCCCCAGCCCCTTCTGGAAGGCTACCGCGCCCATGGCGGCGGCGACCAGCATCTGCCCGCGAGCCTCGATATCGGCGGCATCCGCATACACCCGGTGCAGATTTTCCTTCACCAGCCGCATGCCCTCCAGCGCAATACCCTGGCTCATGGGGTGGAAGTTGGGGGAGCAGAAGGCTTCAAAACAGTGGATAAACGCATCCATGCCGGTTCCCGCAGTGATAAATGGCGGCATACCAACCGTCAATTCGGGGTCGGAGATCACGATCGATGGCAGTATTCGGGGATGAAAAATGATCTTTTTGACGTGGCTCTGGCTGTTGACGATGACGCTGGCTCGACCGACCTCCGACCCCGTGCCAGCGGTCGTTGGTACGGCAATGATGGGGGCAATCGCATCGGCATCCGCGCGTTTCCACCAGTCACCAATATCCTCGAAGTCCCACACCGGCCGGGTCTGACCGGCCATGAAGGCCAGCAATTTACCCAGGTCCAGACCGGACCCTCCGCCGAAGGCGATCACTCCGTCGTGGTTGCCCTCGAGGAAGACCTTTCGGCCCGCTTCCATGTTGATTTCCGTGGGGTTCGGGTCCACCTCCGAAAACATGGCTCGCCCGAGGCCGGCCTGTTCCATTAAATCCAGCGTCTGGCGGGTGATGGGCAGGTTTGCCAGCCCCCTGTCGGTCACCAGCAGTGGCCGTCTGATGCCCGCCTCCGCACAGCATTCGCCAAGTTCTGCGATGCGACCGGCGCCAAAACGGATATCGGTGGGATAGGACCAGTTTGCGGAGAGTGTCATTATCAGCCCCTCGTCAGAGAATCGGGTTGTCTGTTGATCCGGATATCAGTTCACCGGTTTTTTCAGGTAATACGATTTCGGGCGCGTCAGGTTGTGGTAGCCGATGACCGAAAGCCCACCACCGCGACCGGTGTTCTTGCAGCCGGTCCAGCAAAGCGCCGGGTCCAGGTAATCACAACGGTTCATGAACACCGTGCCGGTTTCAATCTCGTCGGCCACGCGCGTGGCGCGTTCACTATCTCTGGTCCACAGGGACGCGGTCAGGCCGAACTCGCTGTCGTTCATCAGTGCGACCGCTTCAGCGTCATCTTTGACTTTCATGATGCCAACCACCGGGCCAAAGGACTCCTCCCGCATGACCCGCATGGAATGGTCCACGTCGATAAGGATCTGCGGCATCAGATAGGCGCCGCCCTGATCAGGGAAGAGCTCGGGGCCGATCAGTGCCCTGGCACCACTGGCAACGGCCTCTGCCGTCTGCTCCCGGACATGGTCGGCAAAGCGGACATGCGCCATCGGGCCGAGCGTTGTGTCTCTGTCCAGCGGATTGCCAAGCCGGTAGCTGCTGACGATGGCAACGGCTTTCTCAACAAACGCATCGAACAGGTTCTCGGCGACGTAAATGCGCTCAATGCCGCAGCAGCACTGGCCGGCATTGAACATGGCGCCGTCGATCAATGTCTCCACGGCGGCATCCAAATCCGCATCGTCCATTACATAACCGGGGTCCTTACCGCCAAGCTCCAACCCTACGCCGGTGAACGTGCCAGCAGCAGCTCGTTCGATGGCCTGCCCCCCATTCACCGAGCCGGTAAAGTTCACGAAACCGAAGGCTTTTTCCGCGATCAGCGCGGACGTGGTCTCGTGGGACAGGAACACGTTCTGGAAAATCTCGCGGGGGACGCCGGCAGCATGGAACGCCTCCGCGATGTGCTCACCGACCAGGGGCGTTTGTGACGCGTGTTTGAGAAACACCGCGTTGCCGGCAATCAGGGCAGGAACGACCGTGTTCACCGCCGTCATGTACGGATAGTTCCAGGGCGCGACAACCAACACCGCGCCGTGAGGTTCGCGCCGAATGTAGCGATGAAAGGAGGCGCTGTTTTCAATCTCGATGGGGGCAAGCCCTTCTTCCGCCAGATCAGCCATCATCCCGGCACGCTCATCCACCCCCCCGAACTCGCCGCCGTAGCGCACGGGCCGCCCCATCTGCCAGGCCAGTTTTTCCACGATGTCGTCGTTCATCTCACCCAGCCGGGCGATGCCGTCGCGAACCCGTTGAACCCGCTCTGACAGTGGCAGGGCGTCCCAGTCCGGCTGCGCGTTATTTGCCCTGGCGACGGCCTCCCGTGCGGCTTCCAGAGAAAGCGTTGTGCGCTCCACGTACACGGAACCATCGATGGGCGATATGCATTGAATGGGTGTGCTCATAGCTGTGTCCTACGCCTGCTCAAATCCACGTTTGACTTCGTAATCGGTGACCACACGATCAAAATCTTCCTGCTCCCACTCCGCACAGCGCACGTAGTGATCAATAACGTCGTTACCCATGGCTTCCCGCAGCATGGTCGAGCCGCGTAACGATTCCGTGGCTGCCCTCAATGTGGCTGGGATACTGCGCGCAGACTCGGCGCCATAGGCATTGCCGGAGAACTCCGGCTCCAGTTCGAGCTTGCCTTCGATGCCGGCGATGGTGGCGGCAATCTGCGACGCCAGCGCCAGGTACGGGTTCAGGTCCGACCCGCCGATGCGACACTCCACACGCACGGCGTCCGTGTTCGGTGCGACAACGCGGTAACCGGCCGTACGGTTGTCGATGGACCAGACAGTGCTGGTCGGGGCAAAGGTGCCGGCGGCAAATCGTTTGTACGAGTTAACGTAAGGCGCGAGGAAGAAGGTGGTGTCGTTGGCGTATTCCAGTAGCCCCGCCAGCGCATGCTCCATGGTTTTGGACATACCATGGGCACCATTGGGGTCATAGAACACTGATTTTCCGGCACTGTCCGAGAGAGCCTGATGGATATGGCTGGACGACCCGGCGGCGTTGTGATTCCACTTGGCCATAAAACTCACACTGCGCTCGTGCTGCCAGGCGATTTCCTTGACCGCATTTTTCACCAGAACGTGAGTGTCGGCCATGGTGAGCGGGTCGGAGTAGTGGATGTTGAGTTCGGCCTGCCCGGCGTCGGCCTCACCCTTGCTGCTCTCGACCGTGATCCCCGCCTGATAGAGCCCATTGCGGATGGGCCGCATCACGTCTTCCTCACGGGTGGTCTGGAAGATGTGGTAGTCCTCGTTATAGGGGCTGATGGGCGTCATATGGTGATACTGACGCTTCTGCATCTCCTCAAACGTCTCCCGGAAAATGAAAAACTCCAGTTCGGTGGCCGTGGTCATCTGCAGCCCCATGGCTGACAACCGTTCCAGCTGTTTTTTCAGCACCGCCCGGGGCGAGTGCGGTACCGGCTCATGGGTGGCGTGATCAATCAGATCACACAGAATAAAGGCGGTACCCTCGAGCCATGGCAGGCGGCGCAGGGTGGTCAGATCCGGCTTCATCACATAGTCGCCATAACCGGCCGCCCAGCTGGTCGAGGCGTAGTTCTCCACCGTTGTCATTTCCAGGTCGGTCGCCACCAGGTACTTGCAACAATGGCTCTCTTCCCAGGCGGTGTCGATAAAGTACTGGGCCTGGAAGCGCTTGCCCATGAGACGCCCCTGCATGTCCGGAATCGCCGCCACGACCGTATCAATGGTGCCGTCCTCGACACACGTTTTCAGTTCTTTAAAAGACAGTTGAGCTGCCATCTCACGGCTCCGCAATATCAGTTAGGCTAAAAGGCGCCGCGCTCAGTGACGAGTAAATCCGGTAGTGATCGCCACTGAACGCAGTGTTTCTCTGCGATCCCATCAGGTGTATCGATAGGGCCGCCCCGCCTTCTCCATTTTCTCGTTGTATTCCTTGAGGATCTTGACCACCCGGGCCTTGGTTTCGGATTCCTGGGCAACCTCGTCCCAGAACACGCGCGCGGCCTTTTCAACTTCTGCCCACTCCTTGTCCGGAATGGTGGTCAACTTCATCTTCGTGCCGTCTGTACGCAGTTTGGCCTCGCCTCCCCAATACCACCACTGGCGGTAGTAGTGGGAGCTGTCCATGGTCAGTTTGAGCAGTTCCTTGAGATGATCCGGAAGCTCGTTGTAGCGATCCATGTTGGCAAAGAAGGATCCCGCCCAGGCACCAGAGATGTTGTTGGTCAGGAAGTAGTTGGTCACATCCGCCCAGCCCACCGTGTAGTCCTCGGTAATGCCGGACCAGGCAATGCCGTCCAGCTCACCCGTCTGCACCGCGACTTCGATGTCTTCCCAGGGCAGTTGAACCGGTACCACGCCGAACTGGCTCATAAAGCGGCCGGCAGTGGGGAAGGTGAACACACGCTTGCCCTTGAGATCCTCAAGGCTGTGGATCGGCTCTTTGGTGGCAAAGTGGCAGGGGTCCCAGGCACCGGCGGACAGGTGTTTCACGCCCACCTTGGAATACTCTTCATCCCAGATTTCATTCAGGCCGTACTGATTGAACAGCACGGGTACGTCCAGCGAATAGCGGCTGGCGAACGGGAAGTAGCCACCGAAAACAGTAACCTCGGTGGGTGAGGCCATGGAATCGTCATCGGACTGAACCGCGTCAATGGTGCCTTTCTGCATGGCGCGGAACAGTTCCCCCGTGGGCACAAGCTGATCGGCAAAATAGAGCTCGATCTGCATCTCTTTGCCGGCAATACGGTTGAAACTGTCGATCGCCGGCTTGACCACATGCTCTGCCAGGGCCGGCCCGGCGTAGGTTTGCAGTCGCCATCGTATTTTCGGCTCCTGCGCGTAAAGTCTGGGCGGCGTAAGGGCGGCGGCCCCGGCCAGTGCTGCTACGGATGCTGATGCGAGAAAGTTACGTCTTGTGGTCATGGCGACCTCCTTGACTGACGCTTGTTATGGAAGCCAACCCGGCTTCCGGGGTGTTACTCGACATTCGTGTTCATCCAAAACGTTGACGGTTCACCTGTTGTAAACGTACTCCGGCAGCCAGAGCGCAATCTGTGGAAATGTCATGATCAGCGACAGAGCCACCAGCATCACGCAGACAAACGGGAGAATTGAACTGTAGATATCGCGCAGGGAAATTTCAGGCGGCGCCATGGCCCGCATCAGGAACAGGTTGTAACCGAAAGGGGGCGTCATATAGGCAATCTGGGTGGTAATCGTGTAGAGCACCCCATACCAGATCAGATCAAAACCAAGAGCTGCCACCAACGGCACGTACAAAGGCGCCACAATCACCAGCATTGCGGTATCGTCCAGGAAGGTACCCATCAACAGAAACGACAACTGCATCATGATCAGGATCATCCAGGGGTTAAGCCCCAGTTGCTCGGTAAACAGGCTATCGATGGCCTTTACCGCGCCCAGCCCATCAAACACGGCACCGAAACCCAGGGCGGCAAGGATGATCCACATGAACATGCAGGAAATGGCCAGCGTCTGGCGTACGGACGCTTCAAACACGGCCCGGGTCATCCGGCGTTTGAGGATCGCCGCGATGAATGCCGCCATGGCACCGATGGCCGAACTTTCCACCAGGCTGGTCCAGCCTTTGACGAACGGCACCATCATAGAGGCGAAAATAACCACCGGCAGAACCCCGGCACGCAACAGACGCAATTTCTCGCTCAGGCTGACCTGGCGCTCCTCTTTTGGCAGCACAGGCCCGAGTTCAGGCTGGAGACGACACCGCACCGCAATGTAGACGATAAACATCACCGCCATGATCAGCCCCGGCACAACGCCCGCAAGCCATAGCTGTCCCACCGGCTGGCGGGCAATCATGGCGTACAGCACCAACACCACCGAGGGCGGTACCAGAATGCCCAGGGACGAGCCGGCCTGAACCACACCCGTCACCATGCGCTTGTCATAACCCCGCCGGAGCAATTCGGGCAGGGCAATGGTGGCACCGATGGCCATACCCGCAACTGATAGGCCGTTCATGGCCGACACCAGCACCATCAGGCCAATGGTGCCAATGGCAAGCCCGCCATGAATCGGCCCCATCCAGACATGAAACATTCGGTAGAGATCGTCGGCGATTTTCGATTCCGAGAGCACGTAGCCCATGAAGATAAACATCGGCAGCGTCAGCAGCGGATACCAGTTCATCAGCTTCATGGCGGATGAGAAAGGGATATCGGAACCACCGGTTCCCCACAGCGCCAGCGCTGAGGCCGCAGCAACGGCACCAATGGCGCCAAACACGCGCTGGCCGGTCATCAGCATCAGCATCATTGAGGCAAACATGAAAATGGCGATGAGATCGTAAGACATCAGATGTCTTCTCCCCGAATGCGTGCGATGTCTTTGAAAAGCTCCGATACCGCCTGCAACAGCATGAGTGAGAAGCCGATGCACATCACCACCTTGATCGGCCACATGTAGGGTCGCCACGCGGATGCGCTGCGTTCGCCGTATTGAATCGCATAGCTCGTGCTGTCGTAGGCGCCGTACAGGAGCACGCCCAGAAAGAAAATCAGGAAGAAAATGGTGAAGACATCGAACCAGGCTTTTTTACGGACGGACCAACCGCCGTAAAACAGGTCCATGCGCACATTGGCGTCCAACTGGATGGAATAGGGACCGCCCAGGATGTAATACGCCACCATGGCAAACTGAGCGGCTTCGAGTGTCCATAAAGAGGGAAGGAAAAACGCTTTGGAAATGGATGACCAAAGCAGAATAGCGACCATGACAAAGATGCCGTACATCACCGCTCTACCCACACGGTAATTCACGGCATCCACGAAACGGATGTATCCGTTGACGAACGGTGGCATCCACAGACCCCACTCAATGCGTTAGTGAGCCAGTCAGACAGCCGAGTGGCCATGGACTGCTGTTTTTCTGTAGCGAACTTTCAAGCTAGCACAGCATTTTTAATCTGTCGCATTAGCAGGGGGTCGTAGTCAGGGACCAACCTCGGGTGCCGGGTCCGGGCCGCCTTCGCGGAATTCGCTGGCCGACTTGCCAGTCCACTTGCGGAAAGCCCGGCTGAAGTTGGACAGGTCCGCGTAGCCCAGCTCATAGGCTATCTCGCTGACTGACTGGTTGGTGTACCGCAGGAGTTGGATGGCACGGTCTTTCAGGACAGCTTCCACGATTTCGCGGTAGGTGGTGTCCTTTTCCGCCAGCCGACGCTTCAACGTGCGGGACGATACGCAGAAACGTTCGGCCATGGACTCCAGGGACGGCAATGGCCCGGGCATCACGTGGAGCATGTTGCGGATGGCGTAGGAAATGTCGCCCTGGTCTTTCAGGGCTTTCTGCAGTTCGAACTCACACTGGTCCCGTGCCATCCGCGAGGCCTCGGCATCCGCCAGTCGCATTCGGGTATCCAGCAGTTCCTTGGGAAACACCATAGTTTCCTCCGGTTGGCCGTATTCGAAGGGCACCGGTAATTGAGGGGCGAACCTGCTGTAGTAGGAGGGTTCCGGGGATGTCAGTTGAACCTTCACACCCGGGAGCTTGCCGTTCTCCAGCGCGAATCCGCGTTTCTCCGCGTCATCACGGTCGATCAGTTGTTCCGCCAGCAGCATCAGGGTGGCACTGACGGTTTCTGCCAGGAAGCGGTACTGGGTAGGCACGTCGAATTCCGTGCGCAACCGCACCAATACATGGTCACCGACATCGGTCACGGTCATGGTGAGAAAGGGCACCCGCAGTTGCAGGTAGCGCCGCACCGAGTCCAGGGCGCCGGCCAGGGTGGGGCTGGTCAGAGCCGCGAATCCGAGGGTGCCGTGGATGGTAACCCGCAGCTCCCGCGCCAACGTAAAGCTCAGGCCGTCTTTTCCCGCCAGGGTCAGCGCCCGTTCCACCATCACAACGGCATCGGTGACAAACACCCGGCTGTCATTGGATTTCAGATCCTGGGGCGTGAACGCCATGCCTTCGTACAGAACACGGTCGTTGTGGCCCAACTGCCGCACCACATCCGCCAGCACCCGGAGGTACACACCGGGAACCAGGAACAGCCCCAGCATCTGCCGTTCTTTTTCCGGGCCCGGGTTCGCCATGCAGGTTCCTTCTCGTTGTGTGAGATTTGTTGTGGAAAGACTCACTGCCACCGATGCTATCAGAAGCCCGGCACAGCCACACTGTGACTGGAGGCACCGGCGACCACGTCAGCACAGTCAATTGAGGCCGCCCCTGGCCCGTCCTCCACGATGGCCGTCCCCTTTTCGCATTCAAAGCCCGCCTTGACTCACACACACTGGTCCCATCACATCAGCCATAGTGCCCAAGCGCAGGAGTAACGACATGCTGAGAACGAAAACCACTGAGTCAAAGCCGGTTGCACGCACCCCGGACAACGTTGCCATCAAGCCACAGCGCATGGGGTTTGAATTCGGAGAGAAGGTTCCCCACTACTGGCTGGACAACAGCTACATCCTGAGCCACACCATGAACGCCCTGTCTGTGCTGTTCCCGCAGGGCGAGCAGTTTTTCGTGGATTCGGTCCGCTACTATCAGGATCAGATCAACGACCCCAAGCTGAAAAAAGAAGTCAGGGGCTTTATCGGCCAGGAAGCCATGCACTCGCTGGAACATGAGTCCATGAACCAGCACGTGCGGGATCAGGGCATGCCGGTGGAGGAACTGGAAGAACACCTGGAAGTGGTGTTGGGCATCGCCAAGAAGCTTCCCAAGCGGCACCAACTGGCCATCACCTGCGCCCTGGAACATATGACCGCGATGATGGCGGACATGCTTCTGGAGCGCAGCGACGTTCGCGAAGACATGCACGAAACCATGCGCCCACTGTGGGTGTGGCACGCGATTGAGGAAACCGAGCACAAAGCGGTAGCCTACGACGTGTTCAACCAGGTGGGAGGCACCTATGCCGAGCGCACGTTTTACCTGGCGTTCAGTACAGCCGCGTTGGGCATGATGGCCAGTTACTTCACCACCCGGATGATGCTGAACGATCCGAAGAACTTCTCACTGAAAGGCTCTGCCCGCGGCTTATGGCGGATGTGGGGCAAAAACGGAACCTTCTCCAGCCTGATTCCCACCTGGCTGGAATACTTCAAACCGGGATTCCACCCCTGGGACCACGACAACAGCGAACTGATTGCTCGCTTCAAGGAGCAGATCAACGAGTACATTGCCCCGCAGTATCAGAAGGGAAATCGCGGGACTCTTCAGTGACCCTGGATGATCACTAAGTCCGTGCTGTCGCAAGCGGGCTTTTGACTGGCGAAAGGCCCGCCCTGGCAACTTTATTGCGTCCAGCTCGCTTGCTGCTGAACAGACAGCGGTCGGCAATCCGGAATAAGGTCTCGGCTTCAATGGCATGATCGGGATAATGCGCAATTCCGAACGATGCGGTCACCCGGATCAGGGCATCACCATAGGGAAGTTCGCTGTCGGCAATACGCTGGCGCAACTCGTCCATTAACTGGAACGAATCCTCGAGTTTCACATCCCGCAGAATCAACCCGAATTCCTCTCCGCCCAATCGTCCCACTGCGTCGGTGGTCCGCAGACGTTCGGTGAGCTGCTTGCCAATGTTTTGCAGAACATGGTCCCCGGCGTCATGGCCCATGGTGTCATTCACTACCTTGAAGTGGTCGATGTCCATAATCACCAGGGCAAATCCCGAACCACTGCGAGCACACTCCGCGAGGGTGCGGGCCAGGGTGCTCTGGAAATTCGCACGGTTGGCCAGTCCTGTGAGCGCATCGGTCTGTGCAAGGGTGAACAACTTCTGTTCGGCTTCCTCGCGGCGGGTTTCGTAAAAATGGATAAAGCTCAGCATCAGGATGGCGCAGAGCACCATGTTTAGCAGGTCGATCACGCCGCCGGCATCAGCGACGAACTCAAGATGAAAGTAGTAGGTGACGCAGCCCGCCACCACAAACGGCGCGCTGAGCAGGAAACCTTCTTTCTTTCCCAGCAGCAAATACGCCAGTACCGGTATCATCAGCACCCACACGAAGGCAGACACCGAGGCTTCGGGTACCAGCATGATCATCAAGGCGAAGGAAAATCCCGTCACCAGATAACTGTAGATCCAGACCTGGAGACGAGGCGTGCGATTGATTCGGGTAACCCCAAAGAACAGGATAAGGCTCGCAATGAGCTCCCCCGTCGCGAGCCAGATATAGCCGTTCAGAATCTGCAGGCAGCCAAAAACCACCAGTGCAGAACCGGTCACGAGAAACAGCGCTCGCATCAGCGAACGACGGTGGGTGTCCCGGAGACCTGAGCGGCTTTGTTCAAGCGACGCACCAAGGTCCGGGTGCTGGGGAGTGTTCATGCTGCCTCTTTCCCTGAAATACAGCGAGATTGGAATATCGGTGGCTGTATGCAAAATATACAGTGGCAGTCACTGGGCTTCAATCATCCCGGCAAACTGCCGCGAAACCACCGAAATACGGCAAGCATGAAAAAGGGTTTCAGACGTAAAGATTTTTCCGCGAAAAACGCTCAACCAGAGGCTGGTAGGCGGACCCCAGAACCCGGTTCAGGGCATCGATGCCCCAGGCATCCGGCCCGACCAGAATTCGGGATTCATCCTTCAGAATGCCGCGGACGATGATATTCGCCGCCTTTTCCGGAGTGGTCATGGCGAGCTTGTCGAAGCCCTTGCGCTGGGCCTCGGCGTTCTCCGATTTACCCATACGCGCCGCATTCGCAATGTTGGTGCGGATGCCACCAGGATGAACGCAACTCACCGCGACCGGCTGCTTTTCCAGCTTCATTTCCTGGCGCAGTGACTCGGTAAAGCCCCGAACCGCAAATTTGGCAGCATTGTAGGCACTCTGTTTGGGCACACCAATCAGCCCGAACACACTGGAAATGTTCACCACGTGCCCGTCACCTGAGGCTATCAGGTGCGGCAGGAAGGCCCGGGTGCCATGGGCCACGCCCCAAAAATCGATGTCCATGACCCATTTGAAGTCATCGTCCGTCATCTCCCGCACGGACGCAGACAGCGCAACCCCGGCGTTGTTTATCACCAGGTTCACCTGGCCGAAATCCCTGGCGACCTGCTCAGCATGAGCGTAGATGGCATCCCGGTCTGACACATCCAGGGTATAGGTGCGAACTTCCGCCCCGCTGCAACCAGCTGCGGTTTCCGCAAGTCCTGTCTCGTTGACATCGGAAAGCGCCAGGCGACAGCCCTTTTCCGCCAGTGCCACGGCCAGCGCTCGGCCTATGCCGGAACCTGCGCCGGTAACCACGGCTACCCTGTTGTTCAGATCTTTCATGGTCGATGACCTCTTGTTGTGCGATGTGTTGCTTACTCTAACAGGTGTCGGGCCGCTGGATATGGCAAAAGCGCGCCTATGACCGGGGCATTCGGGCCACCCGATGCCCAGGGTTCAGCAACACCACGAATATCGTGACTCCGTCCCCATGAATGTGCACAATCCGGGACGACGTTGGCCGTGTTTGGTTACAATCTCCTGGCCAACCCTTTTTCCTGTCACTAGTGGATGTTGCTGTATGGAATGGAGTCTCACGCATGTCTGGCTGATACTCGCCCTCGTATTGAGTCTCGCAGAACTGACGTCCGGTGTTCTGGTGCTACTGGCACTGGGTATCGCAGCTGCTTTAACGGCGCTGTTGACCGCTCTCGGCGCCCCTTTCGAATGGCAACTGGTCGGTATGGGCGTGTTTTCGGGCATTCTGGTGCCCATTGCCATTCGCTGGATCAAACCGAGGTTTTCCCCTAAGGGTGTCGCTTACGGGACGACCGGCACCGGCGTCGAGCAGGGCAAGCAGTATCGCACGCTGAAGCGCGACTTTGACGGTGCCAGTGGCATCAAGGTCAACGGCGACTTCTATCGCCTGCGCACCAGCGATACCGGCATGACCGAACTGCCCGCAGGCACCGAGGTTACTTTCGAACGTTTTGACGGCACCACTGCCGTTGTTCACACGATCACTAAAAAGGAGCAGTAAACATGGAAAACGTGGTTTCCCCGGGGCTGGTGATCAGCCTTATTTTCGTCGTCATTGGTATTTTCATCATCGCCAAGGGCCTGGTGATTGTGCGCCAGTCCGAAGTGATGGTGATCGAGCGGCTAGGGTCATTCAATCGCATACTGGAGAGTGGTGTTAACATCATCATCCCCTTCATTGAGCGCCCGCGCGCTATCACCATGACCCGCTACGTGCGCATCGGCGACGAATATCATCCGAGCAGCAGTTTCGAAACCCGCATTGACCGCCGCGAAACCGTCATGGACTTCCCCGGTCAGCCGGTGGTAACCACCGACAACGTCACCGTGAACATCAACGGCGCGCTTTACTACCAGATTATCGACCCACGCCGTGCGGTTTACGAAGTGGCCAACATGAGCCAGGCGGTTGAGGTTCTGGCTAAAACCACCCTGCGCTCCGTGGTGGGCAAGATGGAGCTGGACAAGCTGTTTGAATCCCGTAGTGAAGTGAACAACGCCATCCAGGCCGAAATGGAAGAAGCGGCGTCAAAGTGGGGTGTGAAGCTGACTCGCGTTGAAGTTCAGGACATCAGCATGCCGGAGGAGGTGGAAGAGGCCATGCGCCTGCAGATGGCCGCCGAGCGTAAGCGTCGCGCCACTGTGACCGAGGCCGAAGGTGAGAAGTCTGCCGCCATTGCCATGGCCCAGGGCCAGCGGGAATCCGCCATCCTTAACGCTCAGGGCGACAAGGAATCTGCCATCCTGCGTGCCCAGGGTGAGCAGGAGTCCATCCGCCTGGTTTTGAGTGCCATGGGTGACACCGAAGAGAACAAGCAGACCGTTATCGGCTATCTGCTGGGACAAAGCTACATCAAGGTACTGCCGAACATGGCCAAGGAAGGGGAACGGGTCTTCGTACCTTACGAGTCATCCGCCCTGCTGGGCTCCATGGGCATGTTCCGGGAACTGGCGGGCAGCCCAGAAGACATCGTGCGCCAGAGCGTGAAACAGGATGGCCTGCGCGGCGGCATGGTGGCGTCAGCCGGCAACAGCTAGAACATCCGGACACTCAGCGGCTTCGGCAACCTCTATTCCAGGAGGTTGTCGAGGGGTCGCTGATAACCCGGCGCAAACACTTCCAGGAAATACATCACTTCCGGCAGTCCGTCATCTTCCAGCTTTTTCAGGATATGACCCGCCGCTGGCTCAAACTCCTTGTTGCCCGCCTGCATCTCAGCCTGGCATTTCAACAACGCCGAGAGCCGGTCGGCCGCCTTGATCAATTCCTTCTCCTCCTGCTCCCATCCGGATTCGCGAACATAGGGTGCAAAATCCTCCCGCAGATCCACCGGCAACAGCGCAAGCAGTTCGGCCTCCGCCTTGTGCTCGATGTCTCCGAACGCTTCCCGCATAACCTGTGAATGGTATTTGACCGGTGTCGGCATATCGCCTGTAATAACCTCTGTGGCATCGTGGTAGAGCGCTGCGGCAGCGATCCGGTCCGCGTTGACCTGCCCGCCAAAATGCCGGTTACGGATAATCGCAAGCGCATGAGCCAGGGTAGCCACCTCCCAGGAATGAGTGGCAACATTTTCCTCGATCGCGTTGCGCATCAACCCCCATCGCTTGATCCACCGCAGGCGAGACACGTAGGCAAAGAAATGGCTGAGAGGGCGTTTCATATTGGGCGCTTCACATTTTGCATGAGTTTAATAGTTGGCCTCTTTTGACTAAGATTAAATAGTGGTAATGTGAATGGACGTTCAAACCTTGATGCTGGGAAGCACGCCACCTTGAAACTCCGACACCGATTCAATCGCAGACATATGCCGAAAGCCGCTCTTTTAATACTCGGCCTTACGCTTACTATCGTTTTTAAATCCACGGTTTCCGCACAGACCGAAATTGCTGTCGGCGTCTATGACTACCCTCCTATTGCCAGTGTGAACAGCGAAAACCAGGCCGAGGGCCTACTCGGTGATCTGCTAGGAGAGCTGGATTCAACAAACAACAACGTCACGTTCCGAGTTGTCTACACCTCCCCTAAGCGCCGGCACCTGGACTTCCACGCGGGATTGTACGACGTTATTTTCTTTGAAAACCCGAGCTGGGGTTGGGAAAACCTGCCCGTTAGCACCTCCCGACCGATCCTGATGGACGATGATGTCTATGTCGCGCTCAGCAAACCCGGTCGTGACCAAAGCTTCTTTGACAACATCACCGAGCGACACATCGTTGCCATCTCGGGCTATCACTATGGCTTCGCCGGCCTGTCCACGGATAACGCCGAGCTTGAGAAGCGGTTCAGCATCGAGTTTTCCCACAGCCACAGCCGCAATCTTGAACTGATCAAGGCGGACCGACCGTCACTGGCCGAAGTGGCCGTAATCAGCCGCTCCTATCTTCAGAGTCACCTGAACGACCATCCCGAGGACAGGGGCAGGTTCCTGGTGTCCGATACCCCCGACCAGACCTACCTCCTCCATATCATGGCACGGAAAAACGGCCCCATCGACACGGACAATCTGGAACAGTTGCTGTCCCCGCTGTTCAAAGACGGGCGTTACCAGCAATTTGTCGATCGACGCGGCCTCCAGTTACCGCCGGGCATCCCCGCCCCGGCAACGCCCTGACCCCAACCGCTGTCACCGCACATCCAGCTCAAAGCTGATGGTCACGGTGCCGGCCTCATCGGCCGTGGCATCGCGAACGGGGTCAAGTAGGTATACCTGATTTTCTGATGCTCCATGTTCCTGCAGCATTTGCTCCCGGAGCCATACGCCTCGGGATGTTGCCAGGTTGCCCAAGGCCTCGGGTGGCAGCTCCATATCTGCTATCAGCCGTTTCACCAGCGCCTGCTCCCACTCCCGTTCACCGGGTTCTGCGTTCCCGCCGGCAACGTCATTACGGAAAGCTTCCACCGACGCCACGTAATCCGAATCCGCGTACGCCTGCTCAAGCCGGGCGATACGCGCTGACGCGGCAGTCTCATCCGCTATGCCCAGTTGCTCGAACAGTTTCTGCCGCCGCAACGCGTCTCCGTCCGCCTCCGGTGCGACCGCTCCACGAATATTGAGCGCAAGATCAGGGCGTTCATTCAAAGCCTTGCCCAGTGCCTCCAGTTTAACGTCTTCCCCATCGGCAAGCTCAGTGCGCCCCGCTTCAAAACGCACACTGCCCAGTTCTTCTCCCGACAGGCCCGCAAAATCCGCAATCGAACCCAGCATGCTAAACGGCGAGGTGGCGGCTTTGGCGACGAGGTTTACGAATGTTCTCATGACAACCTGACCAATATTGAAGTCCGGACTTTCCAGATCTCCGCTGATGGGCAGGTCGATATCGATGACACCCTGCCGATCACGCAGCAACGCCAGGCCAAGCTTGACCGGTGCACTGACGGCCTCGTCACTCGGAACGGGGCCTCCAAGCTCCAGTCGATCCAGGATCACGCTGTTGGCGGCATCCAGACGGCTGCCGGAAAACTCATAATCCAGATCCAGCTTGAGCTTGCCGCTGTCCACGCTGTATCCCAGGTAACGGCCAAAATACGGCGACAGCATGGGCAATGAAACGTTCTCCATAGTCAGCTTCAGATCGCTGGAATCATCGGTTCCCAGTGTGCCCACGGAACCATCCAGTGCCATGGTTGCCACATCGCCAACCCGCCCCTGGATCGAGACCTTGCCCTGTTGCGGCGCCACGTTGCTAAGCCCGGCTACCGAGCCGCGCAGCTGGTCGAATCGGGTTGCGAACGTCGGGTCCAGGGTCCGATCGGTGTAAGAGATGGCGCCTTCTTCCAGCATCAGCTGGCCAATACGGAAGATAAAGTCGGGTTCGCCGTCGCTACTGGTTGTTTCCTCGGCTGGCGAGAGTTCTTCCGATGGCGAAGATCTGACCATCCGCTCAACATTGTGAACGCCATTGCTGTCACGAACCACGTTCACCACGGGACCCGCTAAGGTAATGGTGCCAATTTGCAGCCGTGCTGGCGCGACGTTGTATTCCAGTGGTTCCAGGCGTACGCTCTGCCAACGGATCAGGGGCTGGTCACTGTCGCCAAGACGCAGATCCAGGGAGGCCACCTCGCCAGTCCCACTAAACGTACCCGTCATCGGGTCTTGCTGTTGGTCCAGATCCAGGTTGCCATCGACGGACAACAGGCCATTCCTGACCTCCAGGTTCGCCGCCTGGTTGATATAGGCCCCAAACTGCGCAAGAGCAACCCCACTGCCAGACAGCCCGGCCTCCAGCGTGAAAGGCGCCAATGTGGCCTGACCGTTGATCGAAAGTCTCCCACCACCGTTCAGTGCACCACTGGCGTTGTAATTGACCGGTTCCTCCAGGCGATGGGAGATCTCATCGATACTGATCGACAGGTCTTCAAGGGCCAGTTCAGCAGGAACTTGCGGCTGCTCGTCCCGCCAATTCACGTTGCTGTCGGCCAGCTCCACGCCGGACACCGACCAGCGAAATGGCGCACCTGCTCCACCATCGTCACCGCCTGTTTCGTCCGTACCATCCTGGAACGGTGCCAGCAGATTGAGCTGGCCATCCGTGTCGCGATGCAGGGACAGGCTGACACCATCGATATTCACGGTACCCGTCGACAGTTCCCGTTCGCTAAGCCCGAAACGGATACCACCCACGCTCAGGCGGTCCGCGCTCAGTAGCTCATCGTCGTTTCCAGTCTCGAGGCCGAGATCGACATCGTTAATGGTGAGCTGGCCCTCCGAGGTGGTTAGATACAGCTCACCGGAAGAACGCAGTTCGTACTGCGAACTGAGGGTCACACTGCCGCTACGAAGCTGGTAGGGAAGATAGGGCTTGAGGAAATGCTGCAGGGTTTCGTGGGACACCTCGCCAAGTTTGAGAAACCCTTTTGAATAGAGAGGGGCGATACTCAGGTTGCCTTCCCACTCAATGGTCTGGCTCCCGACCGCTGCCAGCAGGTAATAGTTGCTGTCGGCGTCCTCACGGGGCCAGGTGGCCAGGTCGTTCAATGCCAGATCCAGGGGCGTAACCCGGAATTCCTCCTGGCCTTGCTGGCTGAAATCCCGGAACAGCAGCTCGCCACCCGAGACCCTGATCCGGTCAAAATAGACTCTGGGCGGCTCTCCTGAATCTGCTTCCTCGGGCGCCGGTTCTTCGCCACCCGGATTGTTGGCCTGCCAGTCCCGGGCGAAGTTGACACTATAGTCCTCCAGCAAATCCACGCGAACGTAGGGGGCTTCCAGCTCAATCTCCTGCAGCGCTACGATTCCGGTTAGCAATCGCCAGACGCCGAGGTTGGCGTAAAGGCTGTCAAAGGCAACCACCGGTTCGCCTTCAGCGTCCCTGGCCTCCAGGCCAACGGCTTCGACGCTCATGGCGAAGGGGTTCACCTGGATCTCTTCAATCTCGGCCTGCCACCCCATGTGTTGGTCCAGCCGCTCCGGCAGCGTTCGTTCCAGCCACCATGGCAGTAGCGCAAACCCGGCGAGGGCATAGATCACCACCAGCACCAGTACCACTATCGAGATGTTTCTGGCAGACAATCGTCGTTTGCGGTTTTCAGCCACCGGGCTCTCCTTGTTGTCCATTGCTGACAGGCGCGATCTGTCGCCAATCTGTCCACCAAGGATAGCCCGCCAGTCACCGGTTTGTCAGGTGGATGGGATGATGGGGGTTGATGGGGGTTGATGGACTGACATGGAGCAAGGAACCCGATATTCTGTTTTCACCGTATCAGGCAATGAAATCCCTCATTCAGGAAACCCGGATGGATATTAGCGATATGCGCCGAGACTTCGAAAGCGAAGGCCTCGAGCGCGATGCCCTTGATGACAACCCCGTCAGACAATTCCAGGACTGGTTCGCGGATGCCCGTGAGGCCGGCATTCTCGAGCCCAATGCCCTGTCACTGGCCACCTCAGGCGGAGACGGCATGCCTGACATACGAACCGTCCTGTTGAAATACTTCGACGACGCCGGCTTCGTGTTCTATACCAACTACGGCAGCCGCAAGGCCCACGAGATGGCAGAAAATCCAAAAGCCGCCCTGCTGTTCCCCTGGATCGGGCTGAACCGCCAGGTGCGGATTCAGGGCCATGTGGAAAAGGTCAGCAAATCCGAATCCCTGAGGTACTTCACCTCACGTCCCCGGGGCAGCCAGATTGGTGCCTGGGTATCCGAACAGAGCAGGGCGATTAACTCCCGCGGTTTGCTGGAACAGAAAGTGGCCGAGATGAAACGCCGGTTCAAGGACGGCGCGATCCCGCTACCCGATTTTTGGGGCGGTTACCGCGTGGTGCCGGAACGAATCGAGTTCTGGCAGGGGCGGCCGAGTCGCCTGCATGACCGCTTTGAATACGTCAGGCAGGGCGATGGCTGGCACATCGACCGTCTACAGCCGTAATCCGCGCGGCTCCACCAATCTCAGGCGAGAAGGCAGGACTATGGACAATCAACAACGCTGTCCCTGGTGTGGCGATGACCCGATCTACGTTCACTACCACGACACCGTATGGGGCCGCCCCGAATACGACGACCTGGCGCTGTTTGAGAAGTTGTGCCTCGACGGCCAGCAGGCGGGCCTGAGCTGGATCACCATACTCAAGAAACAGGACAACTACCGTGCCGCCTACGACCATTTCGACCCTGAAAAAATCGTCCGTTATGACGAGGCCAAAGTCGACGCCTTGCTGCAGGACACCGGCATCGTCCGTAACCGCCTGAAAGTCGAGTCCATCATCCGCAACGCCCGGGGCTACCTGGAGCTACGGGATCAGGGCCACTCGTTCAGTGACTTCCTGTGGTCGTTTGTCGGCGGAGAGCCTATCCAGAATCACTGGCAGCGCTTTGCCGACGTGCCGGTTTACACGCCCGAGGCCGAAGCCATGTCCAAGGCACTGAAAAAACGCGGCTTCAACTTTGTGGGGCCCACCATTATATATGCCTTCATGCAGGCCACGGGCATGGTCAATGACCACCTCGTTCAGTGCCCCCAACACGCCGCCTGCCGTGAGCTCGCGGACAATGTCTGACTATTATTCCCTCGGCGTTACACGACTGGAATGATCCCAAACGATCCGTTGCTCGTAAGTCCGTGGGTAGCACATCATCCCCGCGTTTTACGGTGAGAGTCATACGGTGAGAATAACCCTGGAAGAACTCAGGCAGTCGATCAACCCGGCCATTGAGTTGGTGGGTACGGAGCCCGCCGCTATCGAACCAATGAGGATTCGGGTTCAGGGGAAGCACTCGTGATTGCCGTCGCCAGACTGGCGATCGTCGTGGGCATTGGCGGGCTGCTGCCTTTCCTTGCCGCCATTTTCGGGCTCTTTGCGTTGCCTGAACAGAGCCTGGCCATCTCCCGCTATTTCTACCTGTACAGCGCGGGCATTCTGGCCTTTATGGCGGGCATCTACTGGCCACTGGCCATGCAGCTTGAGAATCGCTGCTACCCGATTTCCCCCCTGGTAACCATGTTGTTGAGCCAAGTGTTCTTCATCACCGCCGGCATTGGTCTGCTGTTGCCCATTGCCGGCCAGATCCTGGTTTACACGCTGGCCTATGTCGCGCTGTATGTGGTCGACGCTCGCTGGATGAGGGGTTATTGGCCGGACTGGTATCTGAAGTTGCGGCTGGGACTGACGGCTGTGGTCCTGGCATGCCAGGTAGCGGCGGGCGTCTGGTTCATTCTGGCCCAGGGCTAAGCCGGTCGATACCGGCCCTGAATACTAGCCCCGGAGCTCGTCGCTAGGGTCGATAAAACGGCCCTGTAACTTTTTCAGGGCGCTTTTCTCTATCTGCCGCACCCGTTCCCGGCTTATTCCCAGGTCATCGGAGATGACCTGCAGGGTTTCCGGTTCGGGGCGACCCAGGCCGTAACGCCTGGCCAGGACATCCTTTTCCCGCGAGCTCAGTTCCGCCAAGAGAGTGGCCAGTGTCCGCTTGCGGTCACGCTGGGCCATGTCGTGGTCCGGCGCGCACTGATCGTCTGCGCTGAGACTGTCACCCAGCGTAATGCTACCCTCCGTGCTCACCGGCAGATCCACCGACACTTCCATGCTGGCCAGCGCCCGCAGCTCACCAATGCGGGACGGCGACACCTCAATCTCCCGCGCCAGTTCAGTCTGCGACGGCGTGCGGCCTAATGTCTGGTACAGCACCAGGGATTTTTTCTGCAACAGGCGGATTTCATCGACCACGTTTTCAGGAGTATGCACAAGCCGGGTTCCGCGCTTCATGCACCGCTTCACCTCTTCGCTGATCCACCAGTAGGCATAGGTCGAGAAACGAAAGCCCTTGGTGGGATCAAACCGCTCCACGGCCTTGATCAGACCGACATTGGCATCCTGAATGACATCCGACATGGGAATGCCGCGGTTGGCGTAGCGCCTTGCGATGTGCACTGCGAGCCGGAGATTGCTGCGAATCAGCCGCTGACGACTTGCGGTGGCGAGATGGTAGGCACGACGACACCGCCTCGAAAAAGCACAGGCGTCGCCCAGGCTTCCAACCACTTCGCGGAATGTCTGAGGGGTACCCTCCGGCAAGGCCAGCTCGGCAGATATGATCCGATAGCAGAAGGTCAGACGCCGTGAAAGTCGGCGCTCACCCTCATTGGTGAGCAATTCGTAACGGGACGCATCCCTGAAGTACAGCCCCACCAGGGATTCCGTTTCGCCGGAATGGGCTATGGTCGGAGACGGCCCCGGGCTCTGAACATCAGTCATGGCACAGGTTCCGATCGCGAATTTCCAGAGGATACGCGCGGAACAGCGTCATGGATCCCCCCCGCACAGGGGAACCCGAAGCCAATAACGGCAATTACGGACAGAGTTGTACCTGTTCGGATCAAGCCGCGACGATCGCGTACTCGTGGTTATGGGGTTCGATCAGAATGCCGTGAAGCGCCACAATGGTCTTCTCATAGGCGTCCTCATCCACCACGAACTGGATGTCCACCTGCCGCATACACTGGTGCAGGGCCAGAACGCTGATGTCGTCGTCCGCCAGGGCCTTGACTGACCGAGCCAGGATGCCTGCCACCTTGATATCACTGCCAATGGCAGACACGATCGCAACCTTGCGAGTGCTGATTTCGGCGTTGGGAAACTCGTCTTTCAGCGCTCTCACCACCCGTTTGACGTGTTTGAGCGTACTGTCTACGTAGTGGGTAATGGTGTTGGCGTTGGTGTCCTTGGATACGAAACGCACCTTGAAGCGACCCAGCACTTCCAGAATGCGACGGTCGGAACCGGGCTCACCCTGCATGTCCTGATCGAACACCTCAATGGCAAACACGCCTTTATTACCGGCGATGATCTCTACCTGAGGCTTTTCACTGACGTAGTCGCCGGTGATCAGGGTACCGGTGTGCTCCGGCTCGAAGGTGTTCATCACCCGCAGCGGAATCTCGTTCTGACGCATGCCCTTGCCAGCGCGCGGGTGGATCGCTTCCATACCGAGGTTCGCCAACTGGTCAGCAACGTCATAGTTGGTGCGCCCCAAAGGCACGACCTTATCCGCACCAACAATGTTGGGGTCAGCAGAACTGAGGTGGTATTCCTTGTGGATGATTGCTTCGCGGGCGTTGGTAATCACCGCGACCCGGCTGAAGGTCATCTCGCTGTAGCCCCGGTCGAAGGTACGCATCAGGCCTTCCTTGCACTGGGCATACCCCGTCACGATCGGCAACTCACGGCTAAGGTCCACCGCGTCGAATGCCTGCTTGAGCTTTTCATCCAGCGGCAGCAGTTCATTGTCGCGCCACCCCGTCAGGTCCACGAACCGCGCATTGATGCCTTCCTGCTGAAGCTTCAGGGCAGTGTTGAAGGCACTGTGGGCCTCACCGATACCGGCCAGCATTTCACGAACCGTCAGCAGATGCTCCTCAAGCTGGAACTGCCCGTAGGAACACAGACGTTGCAAATCAATCAGGCAGCCGCGAACGCCTTCGATGCGGTCGGTGATGAACTGGTCCGCCTGCTGCTTGAGCATGGGGTCCGGGAACAGCTCGCCATTGATGTCGGTCAGGAACTGGATCAGTTTGGTGAGGTCGTCGCCCCAGGCCCAGTCCGACTCGGCATCGGCGAACAGGGCATAGACGCCCGGCTCTCCGGTTTTCTTGTGCTCCAGCAGTTCGTCGGTGACACCGCCATAGGCGGAGACCACGAAGATGCGCTGGTACAGGTCGTCCTTGGTGCGCCCGCCGAGAATGATGTTGTCGCGCACCGCCTCATAATTGCTCATGGAGGTGCCGCCGATTTTCTCTACGGTATGTAGTTCGCTAGTCATAGTGTTACCGTCATTATCCTGCAGAATGAGTGTCGGGAGATGGCAGGCGTCTCAGGACGCCTTGCTCACTCCCTCCTGCATGATTTCGTCCACGCTTTGACCTAGAAGTTTAGCACCTTTGCGCAGATCATCCTCGCTGGTGGTCAGCGGCATCAGGCATTTGATCACTTCGTCATTGGGGCCGCTGGTTTCAATAATCAGGCCCTTCTCAAAGGCGCGACCGGTTATCTTGTCCGTCACTTCAGCGTGGGTGACTTCAATGCCACGCATCATGCCTCGGCCTTTCATCTTGAACTCGCCCGGGTACTTGTCACAGATTGCCTGCAGCCCTTCAGCCAGAACCTCGGTCTTGGCTTTCACTTCGTTGGCAAAGGCATCGTCTTTCCAGTAGGTCTCGACTGCGGTGCGGGCGGTGACAAACGCCATGTTGTTGCCCCGGAAGGTGCCGTTGTGCTCACCCGGCCCCCAGACATCAAGCTCCGGCTTGAACAACACCAGCGCCATCGGCAGGCCGTAACCGCTCAACGACTTGGATACCGTCACGATATCCGGCTTGATGCCGGCAAACTCGAAACTGAAGAACTCGCCGGTACGGCCGTTCCCTGCCTGGATATCATCAACTATCAACAGAATGTCGTACTTCTTGCACAGCTTCTCGAGACCCTGCAGCCATTCGGCGCGGGCAGCGTTCAATCCGCCTTCGCCCTGGACCGCTTCAACAATGACCGCTGCCGGCAGTTCAAAACCTGAGGAGCCGTCAGACAGCACCTTGTCCATGATTTCCAGGGTATCTACGTTCTCACCCAGGTAGCCGTCATAGAACATGAAGTCCACATTCCCCAGCGGGGTGCCAACGCCACCACGGTGGTGCTTGTTGCCTGTGGCCGCGACCGCGCCCATGGTGACACCATGGAAGCCATTGGTGAAGGACACGATGCCATTGCGGCCTTTCACCTTGCGAGCCAGCTTCAGGGCCGCTTCCACACTGTTGGTGCCGGTAGGGCCGGTAAACTGCATTTTGTAGTCCAGGCCACGGGGGTCCAGGATGTGTTTCTTGTACGACTCAATGAAATCGTGCTTGGCGGTGGTAAACATATCCAGGCCCTGGCTGACACCATCGCTTTCAATGTACTCGAGCAGCGCTTTCTTGAGAATGTCGTTGTTGTGGCCATAGTTCAGTGACCCGGCGCCGGCCAGGAAGTCCAGGTATTCCTTGCCATCTTCGGTGTACAGGTGCGCGTTCTTGGCACGGTTAAAGATCACCGGAAAGGCACGGGAATAAACACGTACTTCGGATTCGGTCGACTTGAAAAGTTCCATTGTCTTGCCTCTTAGCATGTCAGGTTCGAGGTAACTGTGCGGTAGCACGTTGGTTGAAGCCGTTGTGACAGATTCACCTCAGCAATCTGCCGGCTAGTCCAAACAGGGGTATCGATCGTTCGGGAAGGCTGCTACGCCGTCTTTGTGAAAGGCCCGATGCGGAGCAGGAACTCGGAGTCATGCTTGCCGCCAAAGTGGATGTCTTTCTCAAAGTGCTCGTGGTAGGTCAGTTCAGCACCCATATCACGGGCAAAGGACCGGAACAGCGCCCAGGAAGCCTCATTGTCTTCGGTGATGGTGGTTTCCATGTGGGTCACGTCTTTACACGCGTCCCTGGCCACAATCGCCTTCAGCATCCGCTTGGCAAGACCTTGCCCACGACCTTTCTCGTGAACGGCCATCTGCCAGACAAAAACGGTTTCGGGCTGTTGGGGGGG
>CAJXOQ010000017.1 GCA_913057975.1 uncultured Marinobacter sp. | reverse complement strand
GTGTTCAGGCCTTCCGGGATGAACGTCAGTTCCAAGGCGGGCTCCGGGTTTATGGGCAGAAGCGGGTATCAGCGAGGCGTTCGGTTTTGCACAGCGCCTCGGTGGCGAGTTGAACATCCGCCACATAATACAGCGAAGCGAGCCCGAAGCGATCCCGCCCCAAATTGTGGAACACCATGCCAAAGGCAATGTCTCCCGCACTGAATCGCTCATGCTCCTGGGCAAAATAAATCGCAGGCTTCGACAGTGTCTCATCCTCCAGCAGGGACTGAACGCGGCTGGCACCGCCGTGATAAGCCTGGACCAGAAGCAGCGTAAAAAGCTGATCCCCTTTATCATCGGGCAGGTGACCGAAGCGCGCCTCGAAGGGCGGCCTGAGGTTGCGAGCATTCTGATCCATCAGTTTGAGGGCGCAGTCAATCTGTGCTAACCGGTGCCAGTAATTGGCGGGTTTGATTCGGCAGTCTTTGAGCGCCGAGGGTGAGAGCTGAAGGATGCCTTTGGCGTTGGCGGCAGAGTGCGCTCTTTGCTGGCCGCTGCTCTCGATCAATACCTGGCCGCCGAGGTACTTGGGCAGGCTCGCCGGCAGATCGAGGCGTTGCTGCTGCTCACGCAGGCCATAAACGTACATCAGTGCCTCGTGGAGTGGCTGTGGTGCTTCCTGAGAGGCGAACGACAGATCGTCCCAGGCACCCCAAATCAGTTCCGAAGGCAGGGTGCCAAGGTAGCGTGCCACGGCTTCATCCAGGTTGACGTGCGGCTGTCGACAGGACAGGGCGAAGGGGTATCCGGTCCTGTCGGGGCCGCCCGGGGTCCAGTCGTCAGCGCGGCCAGTGGCTGCCAGAGAGGCTCTGGTATCATTCAGGCGAACCTGGGTGGCCTCACGGTCGGAGCCATCGTCGATATATCCAAGGAACTGGCCGCGCATATCGAACAGAATGTGCCGATCGGGCTTAGAGCAATAACCGGACTCCTTCAGTACCCAGCGGCGGATGGTTGTGATGTTCTGGTATACCCCCTGACTTGACCAGTAGGGTGAACTGCGAACAACGCTGGTCCAGTTCTCGGCAGGTTCCGGCGGTTTTTTACTCGCTTGGGAAGTGGACGCAATAATAGATGTGACTATTATAACGACAGCAAGTAAGTGACGCTTAAAGCTCATGTTCATAAATACCGGTTTCCCCAATCTCCCGAAAACAGAATAACAAACGGAATCGATCATGAAGCAATCCGAATACCTCCGATACGACGCGGTAGCGCTTGCCGACCTGATTCGCCGCGGAGAAGTCGCGGCCAGCGAAATCTGTGAGGCCGCCATTGAGCGTGCGGCCACGGTGAATGGCAAGCTCAACGCCATCTGCCACCCTCAGTTCTCCGATGCACTGAACCAGGCGTCTACACCAGATAGTACCTTCTCGGGCGTTCCCATGCTGCTTAAAGATCTGGCCCAGGAACAGCAAGGCCAGCCCTGTACCTACGGCAGCCGGGGGTTGAAGAAAAACATCGCGTCCCGGGATTCGGAGTTTGTACGCCGTGCACGGGCTGCGGGCCTGGTATTCCTGGGCCGCACTGCAACACCGGAGTTCGGGCTGAAGGCAGTCACCGAATCGAAACTCTGGGGAGCCTGCCGTAATCCATGGGATACGGATCGGACACCGGGTGGTTCCAGCGGCGGCTCCGGTGCTGCGGTGGCGGCGGGTATCGTACCCATGGCGGGAGCCAATGACGGTGGCGGCTCGATTCGCATTCCGGCGGCCTACAACGGACTGTTCGGTCTGAAGCCGTCGCGCGGTCGTATTTCCTCCGGCCCCTCGGTGGGTGAGGCATGGACGGGCGCCTCGACCGATCACGTGGTCACCCGCACGGTTCGAGACAGCGCCGCCATGCTGGACGTGCTGGCTGGCCCCGCGGTGGGAGATCCCTTTACCATTGCACCGCCGGCCGCCCCCTATGCCAAGCTGATGCAGCGGGCGCCACGCAGTCTCAAGATTGGTGTTTTTACCTCATCGCCCTACGACACCGAGGTGGCAAGGGAGTGTGTGGATGCCGTTGAAGAAACTGCGCGCACTCTGGAGAACCTGGGGCACCGGGTGGAGTATGCGCGTCCGGAATTCGACGGCATGGCCCTCGCCCGCTGTTATCTGGGGCTGTATTTCGGGGAAGTGTCCACGCTGATGGACCGCGCGAAAGCCGAGTTTGGTGCCCGCGATGACGACTTCGAACTGGATACCCGTCTGATCGGTATGTTGGGGCGGACCATGCCTCTACCGGACTACGTGCGCCGTCGCCAGCAGTGGAACGATTTTGCTCGCGCCCTGGGGGCGCTTTTTGAAGGTTACGACATGTACCTGTGCCCGACAGCTGGCCAGCTACCGGCGAAGATAGGCGAGCTGGACACCCCTTCCCATCTGCAGGTGGCTGCCCGGCTGATGTTGCTGCTGAAAGCCGGCAAGTTGGTACACCGCAGTGGGCAAGTCGACCAGATGGCTATGGAAAGCCTGGCCCGCACGCCCTTTACCCAGCTTGCCAACCTTACCGGTACGCCTGCGATGTCTGTCCCGCTCGCCTGGACAGCCGCCGGATTGCCGGTGGGGGTGCAGTTTGGCGCTCCGCACGGAGACGAAGGCACCCTACTTCAACTGGCGGCGCAACTGGAAGAGGCCAACCCCTGGTTTGGGCGCTACGAACTGCTGGAAGCAATGATCTGACGCCACGCAAAGAAACAATAAATAACGCATTGTGATCCAGGATCAACGTATCCACGTTTATCTTTATGGCAGGAACAGGCTATGCTGTGAGTCAGGAAGAGCCCATTCTTCCTGAACGACCCTGATGGCATCGAGGAGGCGAGCGTATTATGAACCAACCGATGGCAATCGACGAACTGGTGTCTGTAGCACAGGCCGAAGCCATGGGGGAGCTTGATGCCCCGATGATGGCAATCGTACTGTCCAGCGAACAAAGCTACGACTTGCCCATTAACTCTCTTGAAACCGATGCCGACAAGGCCCGCTGGGGACTGATCCTCCGCGCTGCCCGAGAGCATGTGGAAGCCGATGCGGTTGCCGTGCTGTACCCGGCATGGACGACCATCCGCAGCAAGAAACCAGTGAAAGCCGAGGCAGGGTCAGAGGACACCCAGTCAGTGGCAGGCAGCGACGATGAGCAGTCCGGGCGCGGCGAAGATCCGGCAGAGCCCATCGACACCCTGTTTGTGCAGTTGCATACACGTGACCGTATTTACTGGCGTGGTTTTGAGCAGATCCGTGATCCCAAGCACCAGCGCATTATCGGCTTCCGACGGATCAAGGCCCTGTCCACCGAATACGGTCGTGACGAAGCACCGTCTGTAACCTCCTGGCTGAACACCCTGTTTGAGCCATTGCCCGATGAAGGCGAGGAAACCGAGGTGGATATGGAACTGGCGGACCTGCTGGATGAACCGGAGGTCAGCGCCGCTCTGTATCCACGCCAGCTCCGTGCCCTGCACTGATTAATCCGCTATTGGGAGCCCCGGTGTCGAAAGGCACCGGGGCCGGGCTCAGATGGCCATAGCCCTCTCGGCCACCCAATACAGGCTGATCGCGCCTACCGCAATCAGTGTCAGCGGAACGACCGCCCTGCCGTAGAGGTGTGTTTTACCCCAGAGGTAAAGCAGCGGGAAGGCAATAACCAGCAGCCCCAACTGCCCGAGTTCTACGCCAATGTTGAAGCCGGCGAGGGCCAGGACAGTCTGGGAAACACCACTGGTGAGATCCCCCAAAACGCTGGCGAACCCGAATCCGTGTATTAGCCCGAATCCAAAGGCCAGCTTCCAGGTTTTTCTGCCCAGTATCGGCCACATCACGTTCATGGCTGCCACCGCTATGGACAGGGCGATGATGGTCTCCACCCAGGCGATGGGCAAACGAACAACGCCAAGGGCTGCCAGCGCCAGGGTTACGGAATGGGCCGCCGTGAATGCGGTCACGATCCCCGTCAACTCCCATAGCCGCTGCTTCAGCCCCACCGGCGCGCTGCCATCGTTTTTCCTCAGTGTGGCCGGTAGCATCAGCACTAACAGAAACAGTATATGGTCAAGACCGATGAGCAGATGGATGACACCCTCGTACAGGAAGGTTCCGAACAGCTGCAGGCTTCCCGGTGCGTCGCCGGCGGAGAGCGCGAGTTGGCGACTGTCAGGGCCTACTACTCCCAGCGTGCTGGTGCCGTCGCTTTCAAGGCTTATCAGGCCGCGATGCAACGGGTCCTGTGAGAACAGAAGATTGTATGTCAGCGTGTCGGGCGCGGCGCCATCGGGGCAGCTAATGGTGTAGAGACCGGCGGCATAGGGGCCGTCGCTATGGCGGGAAAGCCCCCATTGCTGGCCGGTCAGGCGGCAATCGGCCTGGGCGCTGGACAAGGTTACGCCCTGCTCTACCCATCGAGTAATCTGGTCCCGGCCAGCACGGAGCTCTGCCCCACTGAGCTGGCGATCCCCGTTCCGATCCAGCGGCAAAGCCACTGCAAGATCTCTGAGCGCCACGTCTATGCGTATTTCGCCCCGGTCCTGATTCAGGTAGATAAAGCTGTCGCTGGCTTTGTGGGCCAGAGCTGTGCCGGAGGTGAGGGCCAGCATGAGAAGCGATAGAGTCAGGCAGACTCGTTGTTTGAAGCGCTTCATGAGTCAGCCTCCGGATAACGGGCGTCTGATTGCCCGTGTTTCTCCAGCCAGGTTCTCACTTTTTGGGCTGGCTGTGCATCATTCGCTGCACGGGCAGCACGCAGAAGAAGTCGGGTATCGAGTGGCTCGCGCTGGCTGCGCCAGTTGTCAGCCGCAAAGGTCAGTGCCGTATCGGCATCGCCTTCTACATCAAGCTGGAAGCGCGCCATGTCCCGCTGGTGCAACAGGTTTCCGCGCCAACGCGCCTCTGCGAAGCGCTCTCTGAGCTTTTCCGCCAGAGCTTCTGCTTCCGGATGCCCGGAGCGGGCCATGGCAATCGCGCGCAGCACCGCCAGCGAATCCACCTGTTCGTAGCCTTCGGTTAATGCCAGTGTACGGTCGGCCTGGTTCCGGCCGAGATACCAGTCCGCTAACTGGGCGCGGGTATAGAGATCGTCGGGGCTGGTGCGGAGTATCGTCTGCCAGTGATCGGCTGCGGCGGGATTGCCCATCTGCGCGGCGATATCCCCCAGGGTCCCTTCTGCCCACAGCCGGCTGGTGGTGTTGGTGCTGGTGCCGTCTGATTTTTTCTGAAGGGCCTGATAAGCCGTCCCGGGGTTACCGGTGCGGGCGTTAACCTGGGCCGTGCAGCTGTCGGCGATCAGGCCAGGATAGGATTGCTGCAACTGTCTGCAGCGCTTTCGTGCGTCTTCATAGTTGCCCTGAACGGTTTCCAGATTAGCCAGTAGCAACAATGCCTGATTTTTCTGGAGTGCGCTGCCGGATCGGGCAATCACGGTTTCCAGATCATTCCGGGCGCTGTCAAAACGGTGGAGGCTCTGGTCCAGCGTTGCTCTGAGTGTGAGCAGCCGGTCTGTCATCTCTCCGGGCCATCGCTGCAATATCCCGTCGGCGTAGCCCAAAAAACGGGGGTCTCCGGTGCTTCTGGCACGGGAGATCTGATTTTGTACGGTGTCTGCCAGCTGCTCGGGCGAATCCGGCAACTCGGAAGTGGTCAGTGCCGGCTCTGGCAGTTCAACAAGAATGTCGGTGTCGGCGAAATCCTTCTCAATAAGTCCGGGTGCAGCGGTTGCGACGTTTGGAAAACCGGCCATCAACCACAGCCCGACACAAAAAGCCCCGCCCCGAAGGGCAGGGAATGTGCTCGCCGGCTTCAGGCGTACTGAAGGCCGGCAAGGGGTCCTATTGGATGAACAGATCGTCGAAGGCCTGTTCATTATTCTGGTCATTGAAGCTGAACTCCTTGTCGTTGATCTGAACGGCTTCACGGGTGTCGTCGGTGTTTGCGATCTCAGCCTTCACAAAGGTTGAGAAATCCACCGCCGGATCTGGCCTGTCACCGCCACCGCTGCTGCTGGAGCCGTCGAAACAGCCCCCCAGCATTGTGGCCACAACAGCCAAGCATGAGGTTTTCAGAAACAAATTCATCGTGACCTCCTGTTAACTGTTGGGTGAACCGGCGATCGGTGTAGCCAGGTACGGGAAGACTTCCTGGAGTTCGGCCGGGTCAAGCTGCACGCCATCGGTGTATCCAAGGTCACCGTCTGGAGCGTCGGCTGGATCTGCCAGAACGCCCATGGCAACACGCAACGCGATATCCACCGTGTCATCCACCGGGCGACGACCGTTCGGGAAGCCGGCATTATCGGCACCAAGCACCCCGAGATCGTTCTGACTGGCTGGTGCCGTGACCGGGACGGCCGGGTTCAGGCGCAACATCTCTGAGGCGGTGACACCCTGAGGCTGGTTCAGGTCCGGAACACCGGTCAGGAACGCGGTAACCAGGTCGTTGCGCGGGAAGTTATTGGGTGCTGTGACCCCAAATAGGTCTTCCAGCAACTCGGGCAGCGTGGGATGGGTCACATAGGTGGCGAATTGGGTATCGTTCATAGGCTCACTGGCGTTGAATTGATCTTTGTCCTTCAGACCAATGACAACTTCGTTGACCAGCGGCATGCCGAGGCGGGATACCTGGGTCAGGGCGCCACCCTCTACTGTCGCACCCTTGCCGTTTGTTGTCGGCGCCGGATTGATAACCCGGGCCTGGCGTACGCTGGCCGTGGTCCAGCCACCGATGACCGGGTCTCCAGAGGCTGTGGCTGCAGTTCCTGTCAGGCACTCAGTTGGTACTTCCAGGGCAAACGAGGTCACGTTCTTGTCTGCCAGGTCATTGGTTTCGGCGTTGCGTGAGTCCGGAGTGGCGGCGACAGGATTGGTGTTAACCAGGTCGAAGATCTCACCAAGGTTGACCGCGAAGGCTTCCTTGCGTTGACCCACAAACACCTGACCGTTGGTGCTGCAGCCGGGAATGGCCATCTCGAAGATGTGCTGGTTGGCGTAAGTCTCATACCCACCGGGAAAAGACTTGCTGCCGATGTTATCCAGCGGCTTATCAAATGTGCCAGTGCCGGTATCGACGTTGGTGACCGTCTCAACCGTACCGGTACGGCGGTCGCCCCGGATAACCGATACAGTGTATTCCTGGCTGAACTGCACTTTGGCTTCGTTGCTAGCATCACCAACATTCTTGAGCGGCACGGAGACCATTTTCTTGTCGCCGTCCGGTCCCACTGGCAGTTGGATGTCGTTCAGGTTATCCGAGAACTCAAAGCGGAACGTGAGGTTTTCCTGTGCGTTGCCGCTGTTGTCGATGTGGATTTCATAAACCGCGTCTTCATCCAGATCGAAGTAATTGGGCCCCCCATACGCATCCTGCAGCGGCAGGTAATTCGCGATCAGGGTGACGAAATCCGCACGCCCCGTCTCATAACTGCGGAACATGTAGAAGTCGGTACCGTCTACTTTTGGTACTTCGGTGATAAAGGGCGCTTCGCGATGGCTTGAGGCGTTTGCTGCGCCGGCACTGATACAGAGTCCGGCAACCGCGATGGCGAGGCCGGAGCGTTTCAATAAAGTATTCATTCCGTTTTCCTCTTGTATTGTTGGTGTTGCAAAAGACGTTACGTAGCCAATACGGAGAAAGATGCAGTTGTCACAAAAAAATTTAACAACTACTGTCACAGTGCAACTTTCAAGCGCTGATGTGCGTAGAAACGGTATCAATACCGCAAACGGGCGAATGGATAGCGGACATGTCTGACATTGATAGCGAACAGGACGAGCTCATGGGCTTGCTGATGGCCATAGCTCATGAAGATCGACAGGCGTTCCAGCGCCTGTACCAGCGAATCTCCGGCAGGATGTTCGGGTTATGCCTGAAACTGGCAAACCAGCGGGACCTGGCTGAGGAAGCGGTGCAGGACGCATTTGTGCAGATATGGCACAACGCCAGTGAGTACCATAATGAACGGGGAGCGCCCTTGAGCTGGATGCTGACGATTGCCCGCTATCGGACACTCGATCTTATGAGGAACAGGAAATCGCGGCCGACGTCCGGCGATGCCCATCTTGAGCGTGTTGCCGATGAACGTGACGGCCCGCTGGACGAATCACTTCGCGTCGCGGGTAGCGCCGAGCTTCGCGGGTGCCTGGATGAACTCTCAGAAACGCAGCGGGACAGTATCCTGTTGTCTTATTATCGGGGGTTTACCCATGATGAGCTCTCCGAGGCCCTGAGTTCTCCCATTGGAACTGTAAAAAGCTGGATTCGGCGCGGATTAATGGCTCTGAAGAGGTGTCTGGAACGATGAAAAAGACACCGGAAAGAATAGAAGCATTGGCAGCGGAATACGTGCTTGGCTCCCTTCATGGGGCAGCCCGCCGACGTTTTGAGCGCTGGATGATGGAGTCGGTTCGAGTCCGCCAGGAAGTCTGGTTCTGGGAAGAGAAGCTGGGGCACCTGGGGGCACGCATTGAGGAAGAACAGCCTCCGGCGTCGGTCTGGGCTGGCATCGAACGCCGGCTTTGGCCTCGGGAGGATAAACCCGTATCGGCCGTCGCGGCCAATGATGCGCCTGGCCGCTGGTTCTGGCCGGGCTGGAGCATGCTGGCAACGGCTGCGGCGTTGGTTCTGGCCGTTTTCCTGGTGCAACAGCCAGAGCCCGAGATGGATGATCGTCTTTCGGGGGCCATCGTACAGGCGGACGTGAGTGATCCCCTATGGCTGGTCAGTGAGTCATCGCTCGACAGGCAATTGAAACTGCGTCCCGTTGCCGCGACGGCGGCCCAGCAGGGCAAGGATTATGAATTGTGGATCGTGCCGGCGGATGGTCAGCCTCTGTCTCTCGGGGTTATTCCGGTAGGCGGAACCTATCAGGTAACCCTGGACGATGAGGCGCGGGCGCTTCTCAGCAACAGCCGAACACTGGCGATCAGCCTGGAGCCGGTGGGAGGTTCCCCCACCGGCCAGCCGACCGGGCCGATCCTGCACGTTGCGAAACTGTATGAGCTCTGATTGTTGAGTGCGGATTAATGGCTCGGCAGACTAATGGTTCGATAGCAACGTGATGCACAGCTGGGCGTTCTGGACAAAGTGTCCGAACGCCGTCAGCTGATCGTCGGACGGCACATAGTCTGCCGCCGCGTTGTCCGCGTAAAACAGGCCGACCAGTCGCCCCTTGGCTTTCAGGGGGCCGATCAGCGCCGGCACTTTCCCTAGCCAGCGATCGTAGGTAACGCCTTCAGTTTTCGTTTTTGGCAGATAGACACTGCAATCAGCGTGGGGTAAGAGCGCCCCGAGAGGACCGGTGCCATCCTTGCGGATGGTGAAGTTGTCCTTCCAGGCTTCGGTGCCCCTGCCACCCAGCTTGCGCGGCACCAGTTCAAGCCCGCTGCGGTCGCTCATCAGCAACACAACCCGCTGCATGCCGATTGCCCGGTGAATGCCTTCGATGACCAACTGACAGACTTCGTTGATGTCCGGTTTGTCGGTAAGGCTGTGGGTAAGATCGCGGAGAATCTGTAGCTGTAGGTTGGGGTCCACCTCTGGTGCGCGCACCGCCTCCTCGCCGGAGCTGGTTTGGTTGCCAGGCATCAGCGCGGTCACCTGGGGAATGCCCAGCGACACCGCGACCCGCGCGGCTTCTCCGGCATTCACCTTGAGCTGGTCCCGAACGGCTGCAGGGTTTTCTCCGATGTCCTGCCCCAGAGCTTCCATGACCTTTTCCATGTCGTCGCCGCGCCAGCCATTCTCGGACAGCCTTGCCATCTCAACGGAGTGGCGCACCAGGCTGGCAGCCTTCGAATTAGCCTGCCCGGGCGCGACCACCTCGCGAATAAAGGGGCCGAGTGACCATGCATCCACCAGGCCACGGGTGATTTCGGTAAAGGTGGTGTGGAGCGCGGCTTTCTGAGCCTCCAGCGTCGGCTCCCCCTCGCGCAACCGGGCTTCCAGTTCACTGGCCTGCTCGGTCTCGCAGGACCAGAAAGCCAACTCGCCAATGTTCATCAGCAGGGCCCCGATGAACACCTCCTCCAGGGCGTGTTCGTTGCGCTTTGGCAGCAGGCAACGGGCCTGGACGGCGGCGTGAATGGCTCGGGCCAGGCAGCGAAGCAGGTGTGGGCGGTCGTTGCGTTTGAGCAGGGAGTCCACGATCAGGGACGAGATGGCCATGGACTTCACGGCGTCGAAGCCGATCAGGGTGATGGCGCGGCTCACGGTGCTTACCTGGGTGCGGGTCTGGTTGTAGAACACTGTATTGGACAGCCGAAGCACCTGGGAGGTGAGTTGGGCGTCATTAAGAATAACGTTCGCAAGCTCGTTAACCGTGCTATTTCTTCTGTCAGTCAGTTCATCAATTCTGCGGAGAGTGTTTGCCAGTACCGGCAGCTCCACGTTGCTGAGGTAGGTCACCCATGCCTGGGTCGAGTTCATCCTTGAGGGCGAAGTCTCGGTTTTTGTGGTCAAAATTGCGCGCGCCTCGGGATTGTTAGTCATGTTCTTGTAATGAGTCAGTCTAGTTCAGTCGTGGCCGCCGTGTCAGGTGGCAAATGGTGTAAGGGGATTTACCAAGGCAGCGGATTCGGGTTTGCCATCGGTTTGGTTTATAATCGCGCGTTTTACCTCCGCACCCACAAGGCGCTGACAAAGCGTTCACAAGGCAACGTTGTGATTGTATTTGACCAGGTACAGAAGTCCTACCAGGTAGGTGGGCGGGCGATCCCCGCGTTACACCCCACCAGTATGACCATCGACACCGGCGAGGTGTTTGGCATCGTCGGCCACTCCGGCGCGGGCAAGTCCACCCTCGTGCGTCTGATCAATCTGCTGGAACCACCCACCGGTGGTCGCATCCTGATTGACGATGAGAACATCACCGGCTACAACGCCAGTGAGCTACGGGCCTTCCGTCGCAAGGTGGGCATGATATTCCAGCACTTTAATCTGCTGTCCTCGAAAACGGTGGCGGACAACATTGCCTTTCCCATGAAACTCGCGGGCATTTATTCCCGCACCGAGATTCGTGACCGGGTGGACGAGTTGTTGAAACGGGTCAGCCTGGTGGACCAGGCCAATAAATACCCATCGCAGCTCTCAGGTGGGCAGAAGCAGCGTGTCGGTATCGCCCGCGCCCTGGCCTGCCGCCCGACGATCCTGCTTTGCGACGAAGCCACCAGCGCCCTCGACCCGCAAACCACCCAATCGGTCCTGAAGTTGCTGGCGGACATCAACCGCGAACTCGGCCTGACCATCGTACTGATTACCCATGAGATGGACGTAGTACGCCGTGTCTGCGACCGGGTAGCGGTGATGGATGCCGGTGAAGTCGTTGAAATGGGTGCGGTCAGTGATGTCTTCCTGCACCCGAAACATCCCACCACCCGGGACTTTGTCTTCGAGAGCGAAAGCATCGACCACGAGGAAATGCAGCAGGACCTGCAACACGCCAAGGGCCGCATCCTGCGCCTGACCTTTCGTGGCGAATCCACCTACACGCCACTGCTGGGTAGCGTGGCGAGGGAATCCGGCGTGGATTTCAGTATCCTCTCCGGCCGGATCGACCACATCAAGGACACGCCCTACGGCCAGCTGACCCTCTCGCTGGTGGGCGGCAATCTCGATACCGCCATGCAGGCCTTTGAGGCGGCGGACGTTCACGTGGAGGTGCTGCGCTGATGGAAGCCTTGATGGGAGACCTGTTGAGCAACGTGGACTGGACCGAGATCGGCTGGGCCAGTTGGGACACCCTGGTGATGGTGGGCATGTCGCTGCTGTTCAGCGTGCTGATCGGCCTGCCGGTAGGCGTGCTGCTGTTCCTGTTTGGCAAGCGCCAACTGCTGGAACAGCCCATCGCTTATGCGGTGCTGTCCTTTGTGGTGAACGTGCTGCGTTCCGTACCGTTTATTATCCTGCTGATCGTGATGATCCCGTTCACAGTGATGTTGATCGGTACATCTCTTGGCGTGGCCGGCGCGATTCCGCCACTGGTGGCGGGTGGTGCTCCTTTCTTTGCCCGTTTGGTCGAAACGTCGTTGCGCGAAGTGGATAGGGGAATCATCGAGGCTACCCAGGCCATGGGCGCGACTGTAAAACAAATTGTATTCGGAGCCTTGTTGCCGGAGGCCCTGCCGGGCATCATCGCCGGTATTACGGTTACCGCGATTACGTTGGTGTCCTACGCAGCCATGTCCGGCGTAGTCGGCGGTGGCGGTCTTGGCGACCTGGCGATCCGCTTCGGTTACCAACGATTCCAGACCGACGTCATGGTGATTACAGTGGCGCTGTTGGTCATTTTTGTACAATTGCTCCAGATGGCAGGCGACCGTCTCGTTCTGTATTTCAGCCGCAAATAGGCTCAGTTTGGGTGCAAGCCCATGGCGGGAAAGCCCTTCCGAAAAACGCCCGTAAATACGTCCCTGTAGGGCTCGGTCGCGCCATCCCTGGCGCTCCACGTTTTCGGAAGGGCTTTCCCGTCACGGGCCCCGGGCCCGGAGTCTTTGCTGGCTTCCGAGGTCTGAATGATATTTTAAACAACAGGAGAACGTGCTTATGAACTTTAAGAAGACGCTGGTAGCCCTGGCTGCCGTTGCAACATTCTCTTCCGCCGCGATTGCGGAAAAGCTTTCCGTGGCGGCAACGCCGGTACCCCACGCCGAGATCCTGGAATTTGTTAAGCCCAAGCTGGCGGAACAGGGTGTGGAGCTGGATGTGAAGGTGTTTACCGATTATGTCCAGCCTAACGTGCAGGTGGATCAGAAGCGGATGGACGCGAACTTCTTCCAGCATCAGCCGTACCTCGACGAATTCAACGATGGCCGTGGCACCAATCTGGTCAATGTTGTGGGTGTGCACGTTGAGCCTTTCGGTGCCTACTCAAGCCGGATCGACTCTCTGGAAGCGCTTGAAGAAGGTGCCACAGTAGCGATCCCCAACGATCCCACCAACGGTGGCCGCGCATTGCTTCTGTTGCAGAAAGCCGGTCTGATCACCCTGAAGGACGGCAGCAAGATCACCGCTACGCCGCGTGATATCGCTGATAACCCGAAAGACCTGGAATTCAAGGAACTGGAGGCAGCTACCCTGCCGCGTATCCTGAACCAGGTGGATCTGGCGCTCATCAACACCAACTACGCGTTGGAAGCCGGCCTTAATCCGACGGAAGATGCGCTGGTTATTGAGGGGGCCGAATCGCCGTACGTGAACATTCTGGTGGCTCATGAAAGCCGCGCCAACGATGAGGCAATCCAGAAGTTGGCGAAGGTGCTGACGTCGGATGAGGTCAAGGCGTTTATCAAGAAGCAGTACGAGGGAGCCGTGGTTCCGGCATTCTGAGGCCAGGGACGATATGGCATAAAAAAGCCGGGCTGATGCCCGGCTTTTTCGTTTCAGCGGATTGCGCGTTCAGCGCTTAATCGCCACTCCAGTTCGACCCCGGGTCCGGCGTCATCCGCAGGTAGGACTTCACCGCCCGATAGCCTTGCGGGAAACGTTCTTTTATTTCCTCCTCATCCTGCAGGGACGGCACGATCACCACGTCGCCGCCGGGTTCCCAGTTGCCAGGTGTCGCCACTTTATGGATGTCCGTCATCTGCAACGAGTCGACAACCCGCAGCACTTCGTTGAAGTTGCGACCGGTGCTGGCCGGATAGGTAATCATCAGGCGGATTTTCTTGTTCGGATCGATTACGAACAGAGACCGTACAGTCAGCGTTTCACTGGCGCTGGGGTGGATCATGTCGTAAAGGTTGGACACCTTGCGATCATGGTCGGCAATGATCGGAAAATTGACGGCACAACCCTGGGTTTCGTTAATGTCCTTGATCCACTCCTTGTGGGAATCGACCGGGTCCACGCTCAGAGCGATCGCCTTGACGTCACGTTTGGCGAATTCGTCTTTCAGCTTGGCCGTCAGGCCCAGCTCCGTGGTGCACACTGGCGTAAAATCAGCAGGGTGTGAGAACAGTATGCCCCAGCTGTTGCCCAGCCAGTCATGAAAATCGATCCTGCCCTCACTGGAATCCTGCTCAAAATCCGGTGCGGTATCTCCCAGACGTAAACTCATCGCGTTTCCTCCTTTGATGATACGAAAGCCCGGCCAGACGAAGCGCCGGCATAAGATTCAGTCTATACGATAAACAGTGGAGGCGGATGGGAGAAAACCAAGGGCGTTGATTTGCCTCATCCGACTCCACTTCAGTATCAGCTAACGCCGACTGACCGTTCTTTCTCGAAATGCTCACGGGTGAGCTTGAACACCACGGGGCTCAGCAACAGCAAGGCCACGAGGTTTGGCAGCGCCATCATGGCGTTGAGCGTGTCGGCGATCAGCCAGATCAGGCCAAGGTTGATGGTGGCACCGACGGGGATCGCCAGTATCCAGACCACGCGGTACGGCACGATGGCTTTGACGCCGAACAGGAACTCAATGCAGCGCTCGCCGTAGAATGACCAACCAATAATGGTGGTAAACGCAAACGTCGCAAGGGAGATGGCGACAACGTAGTTGCCAAATCCTGGCAGTCCGGTTTCAAAGGCCAGCGAGGTCAGCGCAGCACCGGTCTCACCTGAGGTCCAGGCGCCAGAGCTGATGATGACGAGGCCGGTGATGCTGCACACGATAATGGTGTCGATAAACGTGCCCAGCATGGCGACCATGCCCTGATTGATGGGGCTCTTGGTCTGAGCCGCAGCGTGGGCGATCGGGGCGGAACCGAGGCCGGCCTCATTGGAGAAAATGCCGCGGGCCACACCAAAGCGGACGGCGGCCCAGACAGCAGCGCCGGCAAAGCCACCCTCGGCTGCAACCGGGCTGAACGCGTGAGTAAACACCATGGCGATGGCATTCGGAATCTGGTTGGCGTTAATGGCCAATACCATCAGGCCGACCAGGACATAGGCGATGGCCATAAACGGCACCAACGCGCTTGCGACCTGTCCGATACGTTTGATACCACCAATCAGTACAAGGCCCACCAAAGCCATCAGCACAAGGCCGGTCACCCAGTGTGGCAGGTTAAAGTTGGTTTCCAGAACATCCGCCACCGAGTTGGCCTGCACCGTGTTACCAATGCCAAACGCGGCCACCGCCGCGAAGATGGCAAACAGCACACCCAGCCAGGCCCACTTTTTGCCCAGGCCGTTGCGAATGTAGTACATCGGGCCACCCGTGTAGGCGCCACGTTCGTCCACTTCCCGGAAGCGTACCGCCAGTACCGCCTCCGAATATTTGGTCGCCATCCCGACCAGGGCGGTCAGCCACATCCAGAACAGGGCTCCTGGCCCGCCCAGGAAAACCGCGGTGGCAACGCCAGCGATATTACCGGTACCGACGGTGGCCGACAGTGCGGTCATCAGGGCCTGAAACGGGGGGATTTCACCCTCTGATTCGGCCCCGGTACGGCCCTTCCACATCAGTTGGAAACCGGCTCGCAGTTTCAATACCGGCATCAGCTTCAGGCCAATGCTCAGAAACAGGCCGACACCAAGAATCATCACCAGCATGGGCGGGCCCCAGACCAGTGCGTTAATGCTGCTAATAAACGACTCAAAGGCTTCCATGGGAATCTCCCTGTGTTTGTGCCTTGGTAATGAGGAGCTTCCGCGACAACAGCAATATGGATCTGAACAATACAGATCCGAGTTTGGCGGGAGCTTATAACTCATTGAGTTTATATACTTATTTTTGTCTGTAAATATTCGCTGCAAAGAATTAGCCGTTCTGACGCGCCGTGGGTCTGCAAAGCTATTGGATTCGGAGGCTCTCGGGTTAAGCTGTGGACTGGTTACCTCAGGAGCCCTTCTATGCCGGAAACCCTAAGCCGCTCTGATTGGAGTTCTGCCGATACGTCGGTCAACGCCATGTCCGAGACCCTTCACGTCCAGGCAGGCGAGCTGTCGTTCTGTGTGGAAACCCGGGGAGATCCCGCCGGGGAGCCAGTGATCTTCGTGATGGGATTGGGGGCGCAGATGACGCTCTGGCCGGAGGCGTTTCTGGAGCAGTATGTTCGTGCAGGCTTCCGGGTCATCCGGTTTGATAACCGTGACATCGGCCTTTCATCGCACCTGAAGGATCGCCTGGAAGGTCATCCGGTTGCAGTCATGGCAAGGCACCGGATGGGCCTGCCGATCGCCGCGCCCTATACCCTGCATGACATGGCGGGCGATGTGTGTAAGGTGATGGACGCCCTGAGCCTGACCAGTGCCCATCTGGTGGGTGTTTCCATGGGGGGGATGATCAGTCAGCTGGTGGCTGCGAATCACCCCGAACGCGTGCGCTCGGCAACCCTTATCATGACCTCCACCAATAGCCCGCGCCTGCCAATGCCAAAGTCCAAGCTGATCTGGCGCCTGGCAGGTATTGGCGCTAAGGGACATGATGAAATCGCAGTTATCGCACGCTCCCTGGACTTCTGGAGGGCGATTCAGAGCCCGGGCTACCCTCCTCGCGAACAGGACATAAGGGACCGGATCGTAAGGGAGTTCCGGCGCAGCTATCATCCCGCCGGCATTCTCCGCCAGACCCGTGCCATCCTTGCCACTGGCAGCCTGTCATCGGCGACACGGCGCATACGAGTGCCGGTATCCGTGATCCATGGCAAGGCCGACCCGCTGGTGCGGCCGGTGGCTGCGGAGCAGTTGGGGTACTTGTTACCCCATGCCCGCGTTGAGATGATTGACGGCATGGGGCACGATCTTCCGGAACCTCTTTTGTCGCGGTTTGCCGAGATCGGGTTTGAAACCATGGCGCAACAGCCATGGCAGGACAACAGCTGACGCCCCGTGCCGGTAAAAAGAGATCGCCGGTGGAGGGTTTATACTTCCAGTTTTCGCCCTCATTGCCTATGTTTAAAGAGAGACGAATCCAGAAGATGACGGGTCAGGGAGTCTGCCAATGCAATCGCTAAAAGTTTCCGATGTCATGTGGAACCACATCGAGCCCATTCGTCGTGGAACGCTTTTAACCAAAGTGGTCAAAACACTCCTTCACAACCACGTTACGGGCCTGCCGGTGGTGGATGACCACCGCAAGGTGATCGGGTTTGTTTCCGAACAGGACTGTATCCACGCCCTGCTGGTGAGCAACTACCACCACGAAGGCGACCCGATTGTGGACGACGTTATGTTCCGCGATCCGGTCACTATATCCCCGGAAATGTCTGTCGTCGATCTGGCCCAGAACCTGGGTGCAGGCAAGCCCAAGGTCTACCCGGTGGTTGATCATGACCGTTTGATCGGTATTGTGACCCGTACTGCCATCCTGGCAGAGTTTGCAAAGGCTGGTTACGGCATAGAAGTACCGAAATACGCGTAGTCAGAAGACGGTGAATTTTTCGACTGAGAGGTATCCATGCAACTGCTCTCCACCAACGTCTGTTTCGACGGCGAACACCGGCGCTACCAGCACCACTCGGCAGCCTTGGACTGCGTTATGGAGTTTGCGGTATACCTTCCCCCTGTTGCCGTGGGCAGCAATCCGCAAAAAGTGCCGGTTCTCTATTGGTTGTCGGGGCTGACCTGTACCGACCAGAATTTCATGCAGAAGGCCGGCGCCCAGAAAAAAGCGGCGCAGTTGGGCATCGCCATTGTGTGCCCCGACACCAGCCCCCGTGGTCTGGATCTGCCCGGCGAGCACGACAGTTACGATTTTGGCAGCGGCGCCGGTTTTTATCTGAACGCCACACGCCAACCCTGGGCCCCTCACTATCGAATGTACGATTATGTGGTGAAGGAATTGCCGCAACTGGTGGAAGGCCACTTGCCGGTGACAGAGGATCGCAGTATCAGTGGTCATTCCATGGGTGGTCATGGGGCGCTGATCGCGGCGCTGAAGAATCCCGGGCAGTACAGATCCGTGTCTGCTTTTGCGCCGATTGCCAACCCCAGCGAGTGCCCTTGGGGCCAAAAAGCCTTCAGCGGTTATCTGGGGGATGATCCCAAAGCCTGGGAAGAGTGGGACGCGACGCTGCTGCTTCCCAATGCCAGCGAACGCTTACCGCTGCTGGTGGACCAGGGTACGGCGGATGACTTCCTTGAAAGTCAGCTCAATCCCGAGGCGCTGGTTGATGCCTGTGAGAAGGTGCATCACCACATCAATCTGCGAATGCACCGGGGCTATGATCACAGCTACTTCTTCATCGCCTCGTTCATTGATGATCATCTGGAACATCATGCCCAGGCGTTGGGCTTGAGATAATGCGAGGCGCGTAGAGCGTCAGTGGAAGCCCCAGAGCAGCCCGAAGTCCATGGAAGGCATCACTTCAGGCTGCTCAACGTCGACGATGTTGAAATCCAGCAGGCTGCAATCCCGCTCAAAGGTGCCGCTGTAACGATTGCCCCTGGGGCCGATGATGGCTTTGGCGAACGGGCCACGGTGACGGTGCGGGCGCCGGACGATCACCGCCACCTCGTTATTGGTGAGTCTCACCAGAGTCCCCGGCGGATAGTCGGTCAGTAGCGACAGCAGAGCTCTCGGAATGGCAGGGCGGAACTTGCCATCTGCCAGCGAGGCGATAAGTTTGCGAGCTTCGGTAATGTTCATTCGTTTGCGGTAGGCTCGCTTCGTTATCATCGCCACATAACGTTCCGCCAGCGCCAGGATTTCCGCTTCACCCCGTATCTCGGTACCACTCAACCCATGAGGATAGCCTGAACCGTCAGCCTGTTCGTGGTGCTGGGCAATGATTTTGAGTATCAGCGGGCTGGTAATGTTGGCCTCTTTTAGCGCCTGGACGCTGCGTTCCGGATGTTTGCGTATCACCGCGCGTTGCTCGTCGGTCAGTACCCGGTTGGAGGCATTGAGCTTATCGGCCACTGGCACCAGAGCCAGGTTCGCCGTCAGCGCAGAGCTGATCAGTACAGCCGTCCGTTTTTCATCAAGCCCGAATCGGCGTGCGGTAAATTGGCAGAGAATGGCGTAGAACAGGATTTGTTCATGAATGGTGGGCTCGATGGAGTACAGGTGCACCAGTGCCAGGCTGGCCTCTGGCGATTCCTGGCACATCTGGTCAATCATTCGCGACAGGCCAAGTACCCGTTGACGGGCACTGTCATCCTGGTTGGTAATGGCGTTTAGTGTGAGCTCCAGTGTTTGCAGCAACACGGGATAATCCGCAAATGGGTTGCGGACACGGATATCTTCCTGAATATCCTCGTCGGGGCGCTCAATCACCCGGGGCTGGAACAGGCCACGCTCGAACAGCTGCTCCAGCTGAATATCATTCTGTATGACGTAGCCCTGTCTCAGCAGTACATTGCCATCGGCGTCATAAACCGTCCAGGGCAAGGGCTTTCCGATGGTCAACGCGCCGGGTGCGATACGAAGAAGATTCTGCACTCAATGGCTTCCTGATCCTTGTTATAACATTGCTTAAGTTTACCCTTTAAGCCGATACCAACTCCAGTTGTTGGAAGGCCGGGACTAGGGCGTTTGCTGTGATACTGGAGGCTTCGCCCTCTGATTTGACAAAGTATTTCATTTGCACATTTGTTAAATTTCGTTGCGTCCATCTTTCCCGGGTAAATCTTGCGCTATGATAGTTTGCTAACAAGACCCTGGTCGGGATGTGTTGTTACTATGCTCTATCGTCTGAGAACAGATTTCAGGCTGTCCATCATCACGTTGTTGGCCATCAGTGCCATTCTGGGAATAACTCCTTTTGCGGTGATGCGTTTTCTCCAGGGCAACGTGCTGGCTGGGGCGGTCGATCTGGGTATTATGCTGGCGATTACCGCCGGAACTATTTACGCCTGGATAACAGGCGATACCGCCCGCAGTGGTTTTGCAATGGCACTGGTGGCTTGTGGAGGGGCGGTTACAGTCGGGGCATTGGTCGGAGAACCGGGGCTGTTTTGGCTATATCCCTGCTTGGTGACGAGCTTTTTCCTGACGGAGCCCCGCTACGCGATTTTTATCAACCTGGCCGCCGTGTTGGCCCTGATGATACATGGCGTGGCCTTCAGCTCCCTTGTCCAGATGTGGACTTTTGCCGCCACGGCCATGGTCGTCAGCTGCTGCGCCTATGTTTTTGCCCACCGGAACGAGAACCAGCGGGAGCGGTTGGAGCATCTGGCCACGATCGATCCCCTTACAGGCGTCAAAAACCGCCGCTCCATGGATCAGGAGTTGGCGCTGGCCGTTGCCAGCGCTTCCAGAAACGGTATCTCCTACGCTCTGGTGTTGCTGGATATCGACTACTTCAAGAAGATCAACGACCAGCATGGGCACAACGTGGGTGATGACGTGCTGGTGGAAATGGTGGCATTGATCGAGCAGAACATCCGCAAATCCGATCAGCTGTTCCGCTTTGGCGGTGAAGAGTTTGTATTGCTGATGTCTGGCGTGGACTCAACCGGGTTAAAAGCGGTCATGCACAATCTGCAGCACATCATGCACAAGTTCCTGCGTCATCCCGGGGGGCAGGTTACCGCGTCCTTTGGGGTTGCTCTACTCCAGGCTGGAGAAAAGCCTGACGACTGGCTGGCACGGGCAGATCAAGCACTATACGAGGCAAAGGACACCGGACGCGACCGTATTGTCTACGCGAACGATCTTATGCCCAGCTACGGTTGATCGCCCCCCTCAAGACTATTCCGGTTTTGGCGAGTACAGGAACAGTCGCAGTCCCAACAGGATGCTGGCTGACGCCAGTCCACAGGTAAGCCCCACCCAAAAACCAGCGGCCCCCATGGCAGGCAGCAACCAGTCGGTAAAGGTCAGCACCCACCCCAGCGGCAATCCAACGCCCCAGAACGAAAACAGCATGATGAGCATGGGAATGCTGGTGTCTTTGTAGCCCCGCAAGGCGCTGATGCAGGTCACCTGAATCACATCGGCAATCTGGAAGAAGGCCGCATACACCAGCAGTGTCACCGTCACGGCCTGAACGTCCTGCTCACCGGTGTAGAGCGCTGCAATTCCTTCTGCGAACACAAACAGCAGCACGGCAAAGACCAGCGCCACCGCTGACGCCAGAATCAGCGAACTGCGGGCGATCAGCCGGGCAGTATCCGGCGCCTTGGCACCCACCAGGAAACTCACCCGCAGGGTCAGCGCCATTCCGATACTCAGCGGCAGCATGAACACCAGCGATACCACGTTAAGCGCGATCTGGTGCCCCGCCACAATCACTGGCCCCAGCGGTGCCAGGAACAGGGCTATGACCGAGAACATGCTGGCTTCCACAAAGATGGTAAAACCAATGGGGATGCCCAGGCGAAGGATATAGCGGATGCCCGCTGCGTCCGGTTTGGCCCAGTCTGCCAGCAGGTGAAAACGGCGATACACCGCACTGCGGTTCAGGTAGATCAGCAACGCCAGGGCCGCAACGCCGTTGGAGATGGAGGTGGCCCACCCACAGCCGATGCCGCCCATGGCCGGGAGGCCAAGTTTGCCGTAAATGAAGATGTAGTTCAGGGGCAGGTTGATCAGGGTTCCCAGCACCGAGAAGGCCATAATCACCCGGGTATGGCCCAGCCCGTCCGTCAGCCCTCGCAGTGCCATGATCGTCAACATCGCAGGAATGCCCCAGGCGAAGGCGTCCAGGTAGCCCTGGGTGATACGGGCGGTGTTGGTTTCCAGATTCAGGGCATCCAGCACCGGGTGCACGTTGGTCAGCAACAGGATCATGATCACCGTGCCGCCGGCTGCGATATAAAGCCCCTGCCAGGTCGCGGGCATGATTTTCTCGGTGGTGCGCGCCCCGTTATAACCGGAAATGATCGGCTGCAGGGCCCCCAGGAGGCCCATGAAAAAGAGGAACACCGGCATCCACAGGCTACTGCCAATGCCCACGGCCGCCAGGTCTTCGGCACTGGCGTGGCCTGCCATCACGGTATCAATGACCCCGTTGGCCATCTGCGCTACCTGGGCAATCAGGATCGGTCCGCCCAGGACGGCCAGCGTGCGCCACTCGGTCAGTGTGCGCTGGACCAGAGGCTGGCGGACTTCTGGTAATGGCTGGTGGGTTTCGTCCATGGAATCGTGAGCCCGGGCCGGAGAGATAAATTGGAAACTGTCAGGAGCGCTGGATGGTACCCCATTCTCCACTCCGGATGTCATAGGGTGTTTCCGTGGCACTGTGTACAACCCAGTGCAGTAGCGGGTAAAGTGCCGCCTTCCAATGTTTCAGGTGCGGGTAATATGGGTCTTCTGATTTTCGTAACAGTCCTGTGGGCGTTTTCGTTCAGCCTGATTGGCGAATTTCTGGCCGGGCGTGTGGACAGCGATTTCGCGGTATTGACCCGTGTGGTGCTTGCCGCCCTGGTGTTTCTGCCGCTGACCCGCTGGCGTGGGGTTCCCGGAGGCTTGAAGCTGAGTGTACTGGTCACCGGTATGCTGCAGTTCGGTGTGACCTATTTGTGCCTGTATCGCTCGTTCAGCTACCTGACCGTGCCAGAAGTTCTGCTGTTTACCATTTTCACGCCACTGTACGTCACCCTGATCGATGACGCCCTTTACCGGCGCTTCTCGCCGATTGCTCTGGTTGCCGCGGCCGTGGCAACGCTGGGTGCGGGGATTATCCGTTACGACGGCCTGAGCCAGGGCTTTATCACTGGCTTCCTGCTGTTGCAGGTGGCGAACTTCACCTTTGCGGCGGGCCAGGTCGGCTACAAGCACACCATGATGCGCTTCCCGACGGAACTGCCGGCCTACCGTACGTTTGGTTATTTCTTTTTCGGGGCACTGATCATTGCCCTGCCATCCTTCCTGATCTTTGGCGATGCCAGTCGTCTGCCCACTACCTCGTTGCAGTGGGGCATCCTCGCCTGGTTGGGCCTGGCAGCGTCCGGTATCGGGCTGTTTCTGTGGAACCGGGGGGCATGCCATGTGGATGCCGGCACTCTTGCAATCATGAACAACATGTTGGTGCCCGCCGGGTTGCTGGTCAATCTGGTGATCTGGAACCGGGATGCCGACCTGTTGCGACTGGCCATCGGCGGCGGTGTTATCGCCCTGTCGCTGTGGTTGAATGCGCGTTTTCATCCGCGAGCGCGAATTGTGGTTTAAGGACCCTTAAACAAAAGATTCTGGCTGGCATCCTGTGGATACTGCTGGCAAAATCCCGCCCCATCTGCTGAAGCAAACCTTCGGCATACCCCATCGAATCGATTCATCAGCCAAAAGCACAGGATGAAACAATGACTGGTTCCAAATCGACCCCGGCTCATCGTGGGCTATGGTCCTCTCGGATGGCCTTTATCCTGGCCGCGACCGGTTCGGCCGTCGGGCTGGGCAATATCTGGAAGTTTCCCTACGTAACCGGCGAAAATGGTGGTGGCGCCTTCGTACTCGTATACCTGCTGTGTATCGCCATCGTCGGTATTCCCATCATGATGGCGGAAGTGTATATCGGCCGTAGTGGCCGACATAACCCGATCACCAGTTTCCGCCTGGTGGCAGAGCGCAACCTGGCGTCACCGTTATGGCGGATTTCTGCCATTGTGGGTGTGCTGGCAGCGTTCATTATCCTGTCGTTCTATTCGGTGATCGGGGGCTGGGCGGCGTCCTACGTCGGCCACGCTGCCATGGGCGACTTTACCGGCCAGAGCGCGGACGCCATCGGTGAGCTGTTCGGCGGCCTGCTGGCCAGCCCGGTTACACTGTTGATCTGGCACACCATCTTTATGGCATTGGTGATTTTCGTGGTGGCCCGTGGCCTCAAATCCGGCCTGGAGCGAGCCGTCACCATCCTGATGCCCGCCCTGTTCGTGTTGCTGCTGGTTGCGGTGGGCTATGCCACTACCACCGGCCACTTCGGTGCTGCTGTCGCCTTCCTGTTTACGCCTGATTTTGGCGCCCTGACCATGGATGGCGTACTGGTAGCGTTGGGCCATGCGTTTTTCACCCTGAGCCTGGGTATGGCCATCATGATGGCTTACGGCTCCTATCTGGGAGACGATGTGTCGGTCGGGCGGACTGCAGTGACCGTGTCCATCATGGATACCGTGGTGGCGCTGATGGCCGGCCTGGCGATTTTCCCGGTGGTCTTTGCCAATGGCCTGGAAGCCGGTGCGGGCCCTGGCCTGATTTTCCAGACTCTGCCGTTGGCCTTCGGCCAGATGCCGATGGGCAGCATATTTGGTGCCCTGTTCTTTGTGCTGCTGTTGTTCGCGGCCTGGACCTCCGCTATTTCACTGCTGGAGCCAGTGGTTGAATGGCTGGAAGACAAACTGATCGTTGGCCGTGTGGGAAGCACGGTGGTGGTGGGGGTTGCGTGCTGGCTGCTGGGTATTGCGTCCATCCTGTCCCTGAACGAGTGGTCTGGTTTCGCGCCCCTGGGCATGTTCGAGCGTTTCGAGGGCAACACCATCTTCGATCTGCTCGACTTCTTTACCGCCAACGTGATGCTGCCGCTGTCCGGCCTGCTGACGGCACTGTTTGTCGGCTGGTGCGTGGCGAAAGAGTCGTTGCAGAGCAATTTGGCCCTTTCCGGAGGCAGCTTTGCGCTCTGGTACAACCTGGTTCGCTTCGTAACACCGGTGGCGGTTGCGATCGTGTTTGTCTACAACCTGATGTCGTAAAGGCCGTCAGGGATTGAAAAAAACCCGGCCCACACGCGGCCGGGTTTTTTTGTTTCGGGGCGTGTGCTGCTTAACGGTCTGAATCGGTTGCGGCGCGCAGTGCGTCCAGATGCGGTCGCAGGGCACGCTTGTCGGCTTCCGGTGCGTTGCTTGCCGTTTCCATGGCAGACATGGCGCCACCCATCATGTCCCGCATCTGCTGTTTTTGGGCTTCGCTCATGTGCGGATTGTTGTTGATCTCTTCCATGGCTTTGGCCATTTCCTGATTCATGGTGCTGGACTGCTCGCTCATTTCCAGGGCGCTCCAGGCCTGGAAAATGCGGTCACCGGTTTTCGCCCACGACTCGGGATTGGCGAATCCGTGTTGCTCCACCACGTCTTCCAACCGGTTGTATAGGTCATGGCCCTTCATGCGCTCGATGGACGATGAGAATATTCGCGACATGTCTGGCATCTCGCCGCCGCGCCCATCTTTCTCGGCCGGGAAATCCTCCGTCATTTCATTGAATTCGCTCTCCATCCCCTGAAGGGTTTCCAGGCTGCTGATGAACGAGCGGATGGTCTGGTCGGTCAGGGTTTCGGCCTGGGCCGCGAGGGGGGCAAGCAAGAGAAGGAAAAGCAGGGGCACCAAGGCAGGGCTGAATCGGTTCATGAGAACGTCTCCTTGTGATTGGGAATCCCGGTTCCATTGATCGGGATTCCCTAAAGGTAGTCCTCTGTTAAACCGCCTGCAACAACCCACACAGGGTTATGATCCGCCATGATCAGGCTCGGCTCAGAACAGCAGATCCGGCAGATAGGTGGCAATTTGCGGGAAGATCATGATCAACCCCAGCCCCACAATTTCAACAATCACAAAGGGAATGATTGATGAGTAGATATCCTTCATGGTGATGCTCGGTGGCACCACCCCTTTCAGATAGAACAGATTGAAACCGAAAGGCGGCGTCATGTAGCCGATTTCCATATTGATCACGAACAGGATGCCGAACCATATCGGGTCAAATCCCAGGGACTCAACGATGGGCATGAATACCGGCAGGGTGATCAACATGATGCCAACCGGGTCCAGCACCATGGCCAGCAGGAACACGATCACCATCATGGCGACGATGATGCCCCAGGGACCGCCGGGAATCATATTCATCAGCCCCTCGATCAGATCCTGGGCCCCCATGCTCTGATAGGCAGCACTGAAGGCGTGGGCTGCGAACAGGATCCACATGATCATACCGGTGAGCTTGAAGGTGCGGATCGCCGCTTCCTGCAGGATGCTCCACTTGAATTGACGGTACACCGCAGCGGATATCAGGGCGCCGAGCACGCCCATGGCGGCGGCTTCGGTTGGCGTGGTAATGCCGCCAATGATGGAGCCCAGAACCATGATCACAACACCGATGGGCAGCAGTACCGCCCGCAGGGCACGCAACTTCTCCGGCCAGGTGCCACGCTCTTCCTTGGGCAGCGCCGGGGCCAGTTCGGGCTGCAGGTGGCAGCGCACCAGGATGTAGATGGCGGTCAGTACCATCAGCAGAATACCGGGCATGATGCCGGCAGCGAACATCTTGCCCACCGACACACCGGTAATCAGGGCATAGAGGATCATCAGAATGCTGGGAGGAATCAGTATGCCCCAGCCCCCACCGGTGTTGATCACACCCAGGGCCATCTTCTTGTCGTAGCCCCGCTCAAGCATCGACGGCAGTGCGATGGTGCCCATGGCGACGACCGCCGCGCCACTGATGCCGACCATGGCTGCAAAAACGGCGCAGATGCCAAGGGTGCCAATGGCGAGGCCACCCCGCAGGCCGCCGCACCAAAGATGCATCATGCGGTACAGGTCTTTGGCTACCCCGGTTCGCTCCAGAATCATCGCCATGAAGACAAACAGGGGGATCGCCACCAGGGTAAAGCTTTCCATGGTGCCCCAGATCTGCGAGGACACCATATAGAAGGAGTCGAATCCCCAGGTGAAGTAGAGGAAGACAACGGATACGCCGCCCAGCACAAAAGCCAGTGGCAGGCCGAGAAGCAGAAAAAATAGCAGGGAGCCGAAGAACAGCAACGTGAGGATTTCAATGCTCACAATGGCTCTCCTTTAGCGTCGTCCTGGGATTCGGGGGTGTAGTAACTGAGGTTGAAGGCCACTGCGATATCTTCCAGTAACTTGACGATGCCTTGCAGAACCAGCAGGCCAGTGCCCAATGGAATGGCAGCTTTCACCGGCCAGATAGGCGGGTTCCAGGCGGAATAGGAGGTTTCCCAGCTGGCAATGGACTCACTGGCCATGTCGTAGCCGAAGTAAAGCAGGGCCAGGGTGAAGATGAAGAATACCGTTGAAGTCAGAATGTCGAGCACGGCACGGCCGCGGGGCGGAAGGTGTGAGTGCAGCAGATCAACATTCACATGGCCACGGTGAGCCATGATGTAACCCCCGGACATGACGGCGTAGATGCCAAACAGCATCTGGGTCAGTTCGTTGGTCCATACCGTGGGTGAGTTGAACAGGTAGCGAAACGCCACCTCCATGATCAGGAATGCGAACATGGCAAAAACGATCAGCGCTATCCCGCGCCCGATGACATCATTGAGACGGGTAACCCCTCTCATGAATGCGCTCAACACACCCATTGGTATTCTCCGGGAAACGGTTCGTTCAAAAGCAAAGCCGGGCCTGAAAAGCTGGCCCGGCCGGTTTCAGGTGTCAGGCGTTTACAGGTAACCAAGCTCTGACAGGTAGTCTTTCAGCATGTCCAGCGCCTTCTGGGCGTTGTCGCTGCGCTTGCCTTCCTCATCCCACAACGTCTGTGCGGTCTGGGTCAGACGGTTCTGAACGTCCTCCGGCAAGGTGTTGACCTGAACATTGTGTTCGCTGATGGCCTTGGCCAGCGTGATGCGTTCCTTGTACTGATACTCGTTGGTACGGAACCAGAACTGTTCCTCAAGGGCCTGCTTGACGATGTTCTGCATATCCTCGGGCAACTTGTCCAACGCTTTCTGGCTGACAATGATGACGTCGGTGCCGGCAATGTTCAGTGCTGGCTGCACGTGGTATTTGGCCACTTCATACAGGCCCATACTGAATGCGCCCTGAGAAGCTCCCCAGTGGGCACCGTCAACAATGCCGGAGTCCAGGGCGGAGTAGAGTTCGCTGCCCGGGATGTAGGATGCAGCGGCACCGGCGTCGGTCAGAAAGCTTTGCAGCGCACCAGAGGAGCGGATTTTCAGCTTGGTGAAGTCTTCCCAGCTATTAATAGGCTGCTTGACCACCATCTCGGTCGGGTAGACCTTGTCAGTCGCCCAATAGACATTGTGTTTAGCCGCTTCATCGCGAAGCATCTGTTCGAACCCGAGGCCCTGATGGAAATAGGCGGCTTCCCAGACATTACGGAAGGCAAACGGCAGGCCCGAGGCAATACCCGCGAGGGTGATCTTGTCCTGGGCGTAAGCCGGGGAAATGGTGCCCATTTCCAGGATGCCCCGGCTGACAGCGTTGAAGATTTCCTTGGCTTTAAACAGCGAGCCTGCTTCGTAAAGTTCCAGCTCCAGACGGCCATCGGTGCGCTCTTCAAGAATGGTCTTGAGTCGAACCAGACTGTCTTCATAGGAACTGCTGGAGCCAGGCCAATGGGATTGGACCTTCCAGGTAAAGCTTTCTTCAGCGGCAGCTGCCGGAGCGCTGGCCAGTGCGGCGGTCAGGCCCAGGGTCAGGGCAGAACCGTACGTGATCAGGGTTTTTCTGGCGGTTGTTAGTATCTTCATTGCTGGACCTCGATCATTATTGTGTTGGACGTCCTGTTTGTGATTTCACTGTGCGGAATTAGTGACTGCAGAATGAATCCGTGTATCTGAATCTATCACACACTTTGCTTTTTGCAATAGGATGGTTGCCGATATTCCATTACCAAAGTTTAGTTCATGGAGGCATTCATCGTGATCATCACCCAAAATCAGCCAGGTGTGGCCCACCTGGTGATCAGCAGGACGGACAAAAAAAACGCATTGACTCGCGATATGTACCGGGCGCTGGCCGAAGGTGTGAGCAAAGCAGCGGCAGATACCAGCGTGCATGCCATTGTGCTCAGCGGTGACGGTGGTGTTTTTACCGCCGGCAATGATCTCGATGATTTCCGCGCCCGCGCTACGGATAAGAATCCCAAGCCCTCTGCGGGTCTGGCTTTTATCGAAGCCCTGATGGTGTGCGATACGCCCATCATTGCTGCGGTGGAAGGACTTGCCATCGGGATCGGCACTACCCTGTTGTTGCATTGTGACTCCGTCATCGCTGGCCGCTCCGCACGTTTCAAAACCGCCTTTGTGGATCTGGGGCTGGTGCCGGAGGCGGCTTCTACCGTGACCATGCCGTTGCATCTGGGTTCCCGGCGTACTGCGGATCTGCTACTGATGGGAGACACTCTGAACGGCGAGGAAGCTAGGGAATGTGGCCTGATCAGTCATGTGGTTGATGATGGGCTGGCGGTGGATGAAGCATTGGCACAGGCTGACGCGCTCGCGGCTAAACCCCGGGAAGCCCTGCGGGCCACCAAGCGCCTCATCAAGGCGCCCTGGCGGGAAGCGGTGAGCGAGGCCCTTGAGAGGGAACGCTCCGTGTTTGCCGACAGACTACGGTCGGAGGACTGCCGGGCCGCCCTTGCGCGCATGGGCAAGGGCTAGTTCAGGGCCAGTAAGGCGCCCGCAGATCGCGCTTCAACACCTTGCCAATGGTGGAACGGGGCAGCTCCGGGCGGAATTCAATGGCCGTCAGGCGCTGGGCCTTGCCCAGTTGACCATTGGTCCACTCGAGGATCTCCGCCTCATCCTCTGTGCAGCCGGGCTTGAGCACCACCAGCCCCAGCGGGGTTTCGCCCCATTGTTCGCTGGGAATGCCAATCACCGCAACGTCGGCGGCGGCCGGATGGGCCAGCAGTACCTTTTCGAGATCCACCGCGTAGATGTTGAAACCGCCGGAGATGATCATGTCCTTGCGTCGGTCCAGGATATACACAAAACCTTCTTCATCGACTCGGCCCATATCACCGCTGCGATAGAAGACCAGGCCCTCGGGGCTGGTCCAGAGCATGTCCCGGGTCTGTTCCTCGCGGTTGATATATCCCCGCATCATGGAGATGGCGCGGCCCACGATCTCCCCGGTCTCGCCCCGGGGCAGCTCGTTGCCCTCCTCGTCAATTGCCCGAACTTCCGCGCCTTCGGTGGGTTTTCCCACGGAGTCCCATTTGTCCGGGTGGGCCGCGCAGTCCAGGCTGGTGGAGATGCCGCCTTCGGTCAGGCCATACACCTCGCGGATGTTGCCCGGCCAGCGCTCCATGGCTTCCCGGATGACGTCCGCCCTGAGGGGAGCGCTGGTGCACAACTTGAGCTGGAACGCGGACAGGTCGAAGCGATTGAATTCCGGATCGGCGAGGATGCGTTGGTACTGAACCGGCACCAGCATGGCATGGGTCACGCGATAGCGTTCAGCCATTTCCAGGAACCGCCGGGCATCAAACTTTGCCATCAGCACCAGGGTGCCGCCGTAGAACAGAGTTGGCAGTACGGACACCAGCGTGGTGTTGGAGTACATCGGCGTGGACACCAGGTTAACGGCGTTGCCATCAAGCCCGAAGCGACTCATTCGGACCATCTGGCGCTGGCGGAAACGGTAATCGTGAAGAATGCCCTTGGGGGTGCCGGTCGTGCCCGAGCTGTAAATGACATTGAACGGATCATCCAGGGTGACCGTGGCCGGGCGCGCCTCCGCGCCAATATCGCCCAGCCAGGACTCAAGATCCTGACGTATTCCCGGGCTGTGGCCGTCGAGCCCTATACATTGATCGCGCCCGAGCGTATCGAGCTTGTCGGCAATGCCTTCAAACAGCTCGATGTTCTTCTTGGAAACAAACAGGAAGCGGGCTCTGCAGTCATTCAGCATCAGTGCCAGGCTGCTGCCACTCGCCATGCCTGAAAGCGGCACCATGCAACCGCCGGCCACCAACGTCCCCAGGTACAGAGCAACATAATGGATGCTGTTTTCTGACAAACCCGCTACGGCGTCACCTTGTTTCAGACCGGCGGATCGCAGCCGGTTGGCGATGCGGTTGGCTCGCCTGACAAGCGCCTGCCAGTTGAGTTGGGTCTCCCCATCGATGAGTGCGATATGGTCCGGGCGTTCGAGGGCGAGGTGCTGGATGCGTTGGCCAATGGCGTCCATGGACTCATCGGGATCGGTGGGGGCATAGACGGGCATGTGCTGCGTGTTTTTCATTTTTTCGCCAATTGTAGTTCTGGTGTTTTATCTAGTGAAATTTACTTCCGAATATATTGACTCAAAACCGGAAGGCGTGACAAATTACAGTAGAAGGTGAATTCGCGACGACGCAACAAACTATAAAAAGGAGCATCGGCATGGGGCGTTTCGACAAGCGGGTAGCCATCGTCACCGGGGCCGGCAGTGGTATCGGCAGGGCCACGGCGGTTCGCCTGGCGCGGGAGGGCGCACAGGTGGTGATGATGGATATGTCCGAAGCGGGCCTGCTGGATACCGAGGGCCTGATGCCCGAGGGAGCGGAAACCCTGCGTCGCATTGGAGACGTGGCTGATGAGGAGCAGGTCAGCGCACTGGTGGGCGAAACTGTCTCGACCTTCGGTCGCATTGACGTGTTGTGTAACGTTGCCGGCATCGCCAGCACCAGTGGTGGTCACCCCGATATTACCGGTAACGACCGGGGTGAATGGGAACAGGTGCTGGCGGTGAACCTGATTGGCACCATGCTGTTTATAAAGCATGTCGCGCCCCACATGCAGGCCCGCAAGCTGGGCTCGATTGTTAATACCGCCTCGGTGGCCGGTCTTCGCTCTGGTGCCGGTGGTAACGCTTACAGCGCGTCCAAGGCTGGTGTGGTTAACCTCACCATGACTGCTGCCTGCGATCTGGGTAACGACAATGTACGCGTGAATGCGGTGTGCCCGGGGCTGGTGGAAACCGGCATGACCCAGGCTGTTTTTGACTATGCCCGCGCCAATGAGAAAGCCCATAAGCTTGGATCACGGTGTGAATTGCGGCGCTATGGTGCGCCGGAAGAAATTGCCGCCGCCATTCTGTTCCTGGCCAGTGATGACGCCAGCTACATCACTGGCCAGTCTTTGCCCGTAGACGGCGGCAACACCGCTTCTCTGAACCTGCCTGGAATGAAAGTGTAATGAGTGAAGACAGCCTGCATATTCGTGGTGGCCAGGACCTGCCAGGATTTCACAATCTGCTGGGGTATCACCAGGTGTCCTGGGAGGAGAACGAAGCGGTGATTGGCCTGGAACTGCAGCCCTGCCACCTTAATCTGGGCGGCGTGATTCACGGCGGTGTGTTGACCTCGCTGCTGGATATCGCAATGGCCGAGGCCGGCACCTACTGTCCGTATCCCGGCCGGATACGCAAAGCCATTACCCTGTCGCTGACGACAACGTTCACCGGGCAGTGTTCCGGTGGAACTATCCGGGTCACCGGCCGCAAACGGGCCGGCGGCACCCGAATTTTTAACAGCACCGGAGAGGTTCACGACGACAAGGGGAATCTCCTGGCCATCGCCGAAGGCACCTTCCGCATTCGCTCCGGGAGTGAGAAACCAGAAGGCGTGCCAATCTGATCCTTCAACCAATGAGGTACTGGAATGTTTGAGCTGTCTGATAAAGCCAAAAAACTGCAGGCACAGCTTCACGAATTCATGGACGCCCATATTTACCCGAATGAGCACAAGCACCATGAACAGGTCGAGCAGGCGAAGAATCGCTGGGCGCCGGTACCGATCGTCGAGGAGTTGAAGGTCAAGGCGAAAGCCGCGGGGCTGTGGAACCTGTTCCTGCCCGACAGTGAATTCGGCGCCGGTCTGACCAACTATGAGTACGCCCATCTGTGTGAAGTCATGGGGCGCTCGGCCATGGCGCCGGAGGTGTTCAACTGCTCCGCGCCGGACACCGGCAACATGGAAACCATCGCCCGCTACGGCAACAAAGAGCAGCAGGACAAGTGGCTGAAGCCCCTGCTTGATGGCGAAATCCGTTCCTGTTTCTCCATGACCGAGCCTGACGTGGCCTCTTCCGATGCCACCAATATCGCCTGTGAAATCCGTCGCGAAGGCGATGAGTATGTGATCAATGGCCGCAAGTGGTGGTCGTCAGGTGCCATGACCACCACCTCTAAAATCGCCATTGTCATGGGCAAGACCGATCCGGGAGCTGAGAAGCACAAGCAGCAGTCGATGATTCTGGTGCCGCTGGACACGCCGGGCGTGAAGATGATCCGCCCGCTGACGGTGTTTGGCTATGACCATGCCCCTCACGGTCACGCTGAGATTCAGTATGACAATGTGCGGGTGCCGGTGGACAACATTCTGTTGGGTGAGGGCCGTGGTTTTGAAATTGCCCAGGGCCGCCTTGGGCCTGGCCGTATTCATCACTGTATGCGCACCATCGGGGTTGCCGAACGTGCGCTCGAACTGATGTGCAAGCGCGCCAATGCCCGCGAGGCTTTCGGTAAGCCGCTATCGAGTTTCGATTCCATTCGCAAGGATATTGCCCGCAGTCGCATGGAAATTGAGCAGGCTCGGCTGATGACCCTGAAAGCGGCGCACATGATGGACACCGTTGGTAATAAGGTGGCTCGTCAGGAGATTGCGATGATCAAGGTGATCGCACCGAGCATGGCGCTGAAGGTGCTGGATCGCGCCATTCAGGTTCACGGTGGCGCGGGTGTGTCTCAGGATACCTTCCTGGCCGAAGCCTGGGCCAAGGTGCGGACGTTGCGGCTGGCGGACGGGCCGGATGAGGTGCATCTGGATTCTGTTGCCAAGATCGAACTTCGCCAATACCGCTAATACGACAACCTCTGAATCAGGGGGAGAGCGGCCGTGGTGGTGTCCTTCCGGGACACGCCGTGAATACGTCCATGTAGGCTTGAGCAAAACATCCCTGTTTTGCACAGTCCCGGAAGGACACCACCACGGCCACTCCCATGCTTCAGTGCATGAGGATCGAATGATGGTAAATCCGCTTTTTGATATGACCGGAAAAGTCGCCCTGATCACCGGTTCCACCAAAGGCATCGGCCGTTCCATCGCCGAAGAAATGGCTCGCCTGGGTGCCAAAGTCGTGATCTCCAGTCGCAAGGCCGATGCCTGTGAACAGGTTGCCAATGAATTGAAAGAGCAAGGCTACGAAGCCATTGCCATTCCTTGCCATGTGGGTAAGAAGGAAGAGTTACAGAACCTGGTTGATAAAACCAACGAAGCCTGGGGTTCCATCGATGTGCTGGTGTGCAATGCCGCCACCAACCCGGTCTACGGCACCACCGCCGAAATGACCGACGAAGCCTGGGACAAGATCATGGACACCAACGTCAAAGGCACCTTCTGGCTCACCAACATGGTGCTGCCGCAGATGGCCGAGAAAGGTGAAGGTGCAGTTGTTCTTCTGTCCAGCATCGCCGGAATCCGTGGCAATACCACCATCGGTACCTACGGCGTATCCAAGGCCGCCGAAGCAGCGCTGGCCCGGAATCTGGCAGTGGAGTGGGGGCCAAAGGGCATTCGAGTGAACAGCATTGCCCCCGGTCTGATCAAAACTGACTTCGCCAAAGCCCTGTGGGAAGACCCGGTCCGCGTCAAACGCGCCGAAGACAAAACCCCGCTGCGCAGAATCGGTGACCCGGTAGACATCGCCGGCCTGGCCGTCTTCCTGTCAACAAAGGCGAGTGCCTACGTCACCGGACAGGTCATCGTAGCCGACGGCGGCGAAACCATTTGTTAAGAAGGCATCACCGAAAGCACGCCGAGGCAGGTGGGTGGGGGTGCGTTTGTGCAGGGAAAAAGGTGTCCGAGCGCAGCGAGTTCTTTTTCCAGAAGAAAATGCTACCCCATGGCGGGACCAGCCCCAAGAGTTCTCAGTCTAAAGGGCCAGCCCCCAAAGTCATCAGGTCAGTGAGCTGCTACTCCTCCCGGCCTTCAAGATAACGCTGCAGCTGCTCCCGCAACGCCTTGGGCAACCGTGTAATCGTCAGTGCGTCGTTGTCACGGTCATAGTAAACCGCCTGATTCACCAGATCCGAAGAGAACGACACACTCATACCACCACCGGAGCCCGCAATCCGCACAAGCTTCTTCACCTTACGGTGATCCGGATGCAACACCCCGCTTTCCGGCAGCTCGGCAGTCTCACTGGCAAACTCCTTGAAACGCTGAGGCTCGTTCTCATCCAGGTAGCCTGACAATGCCTCTATGGCCACCGGCTCACCCAACGCATGCTGCTCCTTCGAGAACTCATAGGCCCGCGCACGAATCTTGCCCGCTTCTTCAGGCTCTGAAGACTTGGCAAACGCCTCTACCGCATCCATAAACGTCAGCGTTTCCTTCTCCACGTCCACCTGATTGGTGAAACCGCACAGCTTGATGAACAGATCGCCCCCCTCGCCGGAACCACGGGCGTGGACCAGTGTAAGGTAGTTTTCGCCGGGGTTGTCACCCAGCCAGTCGTCCAATTCCACGCGCACCGCCAGATTCAGCCGTGACAGGCTCAGGATGTCAGTCGCGTCCAATGTTTGCTGGGCATCAAAACGCATGGCACTGTCGTTTTCCAGGATAAACAGATAAACCACCTCCGCATCCGCGAGGGCTTCGTGGACAATCATCAGGTGCCCCTCAAACTCCTCCTGGGCACTGTTAAGCAGTTCCTGCCACTGACCAAACAGACGGTCAGTCATCGATGCAAAGCTCTGCTTGTCCTCTCGGTAGTCCTTTAGCCAGCTGCTGAACGGGCTT
>CAJXOQ010000016.1 GCA_913057975.1 uncultured Marinobacter sp. | reverse complement strand
GAGATAGGAGTCCGTCTCGTGGGCTCGGAGATGTGTATAAGAGACAGGTCTTATAGAGCTCCCGGGGGAACTCGCCAGCTTCCTCCCAGTCGTCTATGTAGGGCAGCACATGAGTGGCAACGAACTTGCGGGCACTCTGGCGAACTTGTTCGTGGGTATCGTTGAAATAATCAGACACGGAAAGCCTCCCTCAATAGGAAATCATGAGAGCAGTCTCACGCAAAAAAAGGAACCAAGCAAGCGCTTGGTTCTCAGAGGGCCCGAAAAGAGCCCAGACCGTGGAGAGACAGGGACATCAGGGGACGTCAAAAACAAGGATGTTTTTGTCGAGCGTACACGGACGTATTAACAGCGTGCCCCTGATGTCCCTGTCTCTTCACGGTCTCCTCCGTAGTCAGCCGTCCTGGCGGGAAATGCTTTTTACTCCGTCTTCAGTACCCAGTAACAACAAATCCGCAGGCCGTCGAGCAAACAGGCCATTGGTCACAATGCCCACAATATTGTTCAACTGCTCTTCCACCTGAAGCGGGCGGGAAATATCCAGATTGTGGATGTCCAGGATGATATTGCCGTTGTCGGTGGTGAAACCCTCGCGATAAACCGGGTCGCCGCCGAGCTTGACGATTTCGCGGCCAACGTGGCTGCGAGCCATGGGTACCACTTCCACCGGAAGCGGAAACGCGCCCAGAATATCCACCTTCTTGGACCCATCGGCAATGCAGATAAACGTCTTGGCCACCGCCGCTACGATCTTCTCACGGGTCAGGGCGCCGCCGCCCCCCTTGATCAGCTCCATGCGTTCATTGGTTTCATCGGCCCCATCCACGTAGAACTCAAGTGGCCCGGCACTGTTGAGGTCGTACACCGGAATACCATGGCTTTTCAGGCGTTCTGCCGTGGCATCGGAACTGGCGACGGCGCCATCGAAATCGGTGCGGATATCCGCCAGCAGATCAATGAAACAGTTGGCCGTACTGCCGGTACCCACGCCGATAACGCTCTCCTGATCCAGGTGCGGCCTGATATGGTCCAGTGCGGCCTTGGCGACGGCTTTCTTCAGTTCGTCCTGATTCATCGATCGACTCCGGTTTTACAGGAAAGTGTGGTTAAAGCCGCCATTATAGCCCGTCTGTGGGGCGAGCTTATAGACGGAACCCCGGCAAAGTTTCTACACTGTCCGTTTTCCCAACGACAATCCAACTCCGGACGGACCCATGCCGCAACGCTACATAAAGAAAATCCTCGATGCTCGTGTTTACGACGTGGCCATCGAGACCCCGCTGACCGAGGCTCGTAGCCTCTCAAAGCGCTTTGGCAACAACATTCTGCTCAAGCGCGAAGACCTTCAGCCGGTGTTTTCTTTCAAGATTCGTGGCGCCTACAACCGGATTGCGCAGCTCTCTGAAGAGCAGAAAGCCAAGGGCGTGATTTGTGCTTCCGCGGGTAACCATGCCCAGGGCGTGGCCCTGGCTTCCAAGAACCTGGGTATCAAGGCGGTCATCGTCATGCCTCAAACCACGCCAGAGATCAAAGTGCGGTCTGTGCGTGATCACGGCGCCAAAGTGGTTCTCAAGGGCGACGCTTTTGACGAGGCCGCAGCCCATGCTCAGGAGTTGATCGCGAAGCACGGCTACACCTACATCCCGCCCTATGACGACCCGGACGTCATCGCCGGGCAGGGCACCGTGGCCATGGAAATCATGTGGCAGTTCAGCAAACCCATTCATGCCATCTTTATCTGCGTTGGCGGCGGCGGACTGATTGCCGGTATGGCGGCTTACATCAAATACCTGCGCCCGGAAATCAAGGTGATCGGTGTTGAGCCCGAGGATTCCAACTGCCTGCAGGCGGCCATGAAGGCTGGCAAGCGGGTGGTATTGGACGAAGTGGGCATCTTTGCAGATGGCGTGGCCGTCAAGCAGATCGGCAAATACCCCTGGGAGATCTGCAAGGATCACGTGGACGAGGTGATCACCGTCTCCACTGACGAAATCTGCGCCGCCATCAAGGACGTGTTCGAAGACACCCGCTCCATCGCCGAACCGGCCGGTGCGCTCGGCGTGGCTGGCATCAAGAAGTACATCGAGCGTGAGCAGATCGAGAATGAAAATCTGGTGGCCACCCTCAGTGGGGCCAACATGAACTTCGATCGCCTGCGCTATATCTCGGAGCGCACGGAAATCGGTGAAAAGCGCGAGGCTATCCTGGCGGTGACCATCCCGGAGAAACCGGGGGCCTTCAAGACCTTCATCAACGCCCTGCACAAGCGCAGCATCACCGAGTTCAATTACCGCTACGCCGATGCCACCAATGCGACCATCTTCGTGGGCATCCAGATTGCGGCTGGAGGTCATGGCCGTGAAGACCTTATCCAGGACCTGCGGGAAACCGGATATTCCGTCATAGACCTGACTGAGAGCGATCTGGCGAAGCAGCATATTCGCCATATGGTGGGCGGCCACGCCCCGACGATCACCAATGAGAAGGTCTTCCAGTTCGAGTTCCCGGAGCGCCCGGGCGCCTTGCTGAAGTTCCTGATGTCACTGGGAACCCGCTGGAACATCTCCATGTTCCACTACCGCAACCACGGTGCGGCCTATAGCCGTGTTCTGCTGGGCGCCCAGGTGGAAGATGATGAAGTGAAGGATTTCGAGAAAATGCTCGGCAAGGTTGGCTTCCGCTACGAAAACATGACTGATAATGAGGCTTATCAGCTGTTTTTGGGAGCCGGGAACAGCAAGTCTTCTTAAATTGCAGCGAGAACCGGGGAGGAAGCCCCCTCCCGAAACACGCTCAAGCACATCCATGTGACGCTTGAGCTCCGCCATCCATGGCTCCGCACAGTTTCGGAAGGGGGCTTCCTCCCCGGTTCGGCAAACTTCGGGGTGGCTTACAAAAATTTAATCTGTGAAAAATTGTAAAACGCAGGATAGGTGTTAGTCTTTCGTCTAATTCTTGAAAACAAGAATAGTCAACTGATTTAGATCGATTTTACTATTTAAGACACCGGAGACTCTCCCCATGGGCCGCAAGCCTGACATTATCCGGACGGTCGTGCTGATTTTCGCCGTTGGCCTTGTTATTACTGGCTTTACATCGCTTCAGGCTTCTGACGATGAGCCTACGGCCTCCGATAGCAAAGCCTTTACAGTGTCCGCCGTTCGAGACTAAACCTTACCGAAAGCTCTTCGACCTCATTCGGTAACGCTCTCTGTCAGTCACCACACTGTGCAGAGGGATATCCCAGGGTTCCAGCGGTAACTCCGATACCTTCTGACAGTCATGGGCCAGCCCGATCAGCTTGGGAGCCAGTCGTGGCCGGATTCGCGTAAACGCAAAAGTGCGATCGTAGAAGCCGCCGCCCATGCCCAGCCGACCACCGAAACCATCAAATCCCACCAGTGGAAACAGTACGGCGTCGAGTGCCCATGGTGGTCGCTCCAGTCCTTTGTGGAAGGGTGGTTCCGGAATGCCAAAGCGGTTGGCTGTCAGCTCGGTGCCATCGGTAAAAGGGCTGAAAACCAGCCTGCCGCGGTGCACCGGATGCAGCACCGGCAAATAGAAGTGGATGCCTCGCCTGCGGGCAACATGAACGTACACCTGGGGATCAATTTCACCGTCGTTGGGCAGGTATACGGCAACGTGGCGAGCCCTGAAAAGGTCGGGATGTTTCAACAGGTTCAGCGCAAGCTGGTCGGCAGCGATCTGTTGTTCTTCCACGGATAGCGAGCGGCGCTTCTTCCGAAGAGCCTTGCGAAGATTGCTTCGGGATTGCGAGTCGGGGCGTTCTTCAAAGGGCTGGGGTGAGACAACGTTGGTCAACATAGAGCTTTTTCTACCATCGGGCTGCCCCTGTTGTACAGAAAAATGTCGCCTGTCAGCGCTCACAGGTTATGTCGGTGTGGCGAGCCAATAGGCTATCATTGGCCCTTCAATCTTTTTGTTCAACAGCAGGTCGCCCCATGAACCACGATGCATTAACGAGTGTCCTCGAACTAGACGGCGAAGAACGATACGACTATTTCCTGAGTCAGGTCGGGGAGGAGCGTGAAATCTGGATTCTGGTGAATGCGGAGAATCGCTTTCTCAAGATCGTGTCTGAAGATGGCGATGTGGAGTACCTGCCGGTATGGCCCAGTGAGGCATTCGCGGTGGAGTACGGTAAGGGTTCTGACGATCTCACGCCTAAGCGTATTCCGTTGCCGGATTTTTTCAGGAAATGGGTGCCGGGTCTGACGAAAGATGGTCTGGACGTTGGGGTGCTGCCCGGTGTGGATGAAACCCTTTGGATAACCGAGCCGGAAGAGCTGAAACGCGACCTGCAGGATGAATTGTCGAGTTTCTGAGGGCCTTGGTTGAAAGTAAAGCTTCCCGGGCTGCCGTTTATCGGATGTGGCCCTTGAACCCAGAGTTCAAGGTCGGTGGCCGCTGTGACATATTAGGCTTTCCCCATACGGGGACGTGCTCACAATGCCCTGAAGTAGCCACCTGGGTAGTGCGCATCGGCTCGAGGACGAATCCGACCAGCGAACAGCCCAGGAAGTTAGATTCATTATACGGGCATTGCCGGGGCTGATTGCAACACCTGAATCGGATTCCTGCGCAAAGACTAGTTACCGGTGCCTTCGCCCAAAGCGGTATCGAGCTTTTCGTCCATGGCGTTGAGAATTGAACTGGCGGTGTCCGACATGGTGTCCCGCTCAAGCATCTCATTGGTGATGTTGAGTGCCGCCATCACGGCGATACGTTCGGTACCGAATACCTTGCCGCTGGCACGTATTTCCCGCATTTTGGTGTCCAGGTGCCTGGCGGAGCGGAGAAGGGCTTCCTGCTCTTCCTGGGGGCAGGCGACCAGGTATTCCTTGTCGAGAATCTTGACTTCGACGGTTGTCGGCTGCTGTGGCATCAGTGGTGCTCCAGGGCCCGGAGGCGGCCTATCATGGCTTCAATCTTGTTTTTGGCAAGATCATTCTTGTGCATGAGCTGCGCTCGCTCACGGTTCCAGTCGTCCTGCAGCTCGCGCAGCATCGCGTTGTCACGTTCCAGTTTGCGACAGTGTTCGATCAATCTGTCGAGTTTGTCCGCCAATGCCTGTAGTTCGGACTGTTCCATGAGTCGTCCAACGCCTGTATCAAAGAAGTGAACTAACTATAAGTGTGGACTGCAAGCTGGTCAATTTACAGGGATGTCATGGCCCGCGTTGCGTGATGTCCGTCACTCTGGGGCCACGTGTCCCAGCCCCTGTTTTCGGCTGCCCCGCCAGGCCTGGAGTGCTGGAATCAGTCCCACGAGCAACGCGGCCAGAGGGACGCTGGCGATGATCGACCATTCCGTTGCATTCAGCGGCCGCAAGCCTACCTGAACGCCCCATGTATCCAGTAGCCAGGGGCTAAGAGCCGCGATGCCGGCCGCTCCGGCCAGGATCGCGAGCCCGCAGGCCGCGATGGCCAGCAGAATGCATTCGATCACGTGCAATGCCGCGATGAGGGCCGGCGAAGCCCCGGTAGCCCTGAGAATCGCCACTTCCTGCCGCCGCTGCGCTTGCAGAGTCAGCAACACGGCCACGAGCCCGACCAGGCTGGTGACCACGACAAAGCCGGTGATGCCCAGCAAGGCTTTTTCGAACTGACCCATGATTCGCCAGAGTTCGCTGAGCGCCACCCCAGGGAGAATCGCCGACAACGGTTCGAGCTGCGATTCGTTGATCTGGCGCTGAACCTGAAAAGTCAGCACCTTGCGGTCGATGCCCACGAATGCGGCGGTAATCGCGTCCGGTGTGAGGTCCCTCTGCCTGGCCTGTTCGGGCGTGACGGTTCGCCCGGGGATGGCAACACCGGATTCCCAGCCAATATGGATGGCTTCGAGGCCCTCCAGGCTGACGTAAACTGCCTGGTCCACCGGTGTGCCAGTGGGAGCGAGGATGCCAGTGACCGTAAACGGAGTGTCCTTGTGGTTGGAGAAGCTGGTCTTGCCGCCACCATGGGACAGGACAACCCTGTCGCCAGTCTGGTGAGCGTGCTTGCGGGCTACTTCGGCCCCCAACACCACGTCGAAGACATCGGCGAACCATTCTCCCTCGGCCAATGCGGGTTTCTGGTCCCGACCGTAGCGGAAATGTTCCGGGAACTGCTCGCTGGTGCCGACAACCCGGTGCCCGCGATAACTGTCACCCAGGGATATGGGCACCAGCCAGCCGATGCGCTCATCCTCCTGCAGTTTCTCGTAGGTACTCCAGCGGATGTTATTGGTGGCGTCACCGATGTGAAAGACCGTGTACAGCAGCAGGTTCAGCTGACCGCTGCGAGCGCCCACGATCAGGTCGGTGCCGGAGATGGTGCTGGTAAAGGACTGCTTCACTTCGGTGCGAAGGTACTGAACGCCCAGAAGCAGGGTGATGCTGAGCGTCAGGGTCAGGGTTACCAGCGCCAGTACCCTGCGCCGATACCAGAGGCTTGCCATGGCCAGAGACAGTGCCAGCCGCAGGTTCATGGGGTCACCTCCAGGGCCAGTTGGTGGTTAAAGCGTTGGGCCAGGCTCTTGTCGTGACTGACAAAGACAACGGATGAGTGTTTTTCCGCCGCCAGCCCCAGCAACAACTCGATAAAGCGGTCCCGGTTGTCGCTGTCCAGGGCCGAGGTGGGCTCGTCGGCGAGGATCAGTTCCGGGGCGCCGGTCAGTGCCCGGGCGGCGGCTACTCGCTGTTGTTGCCCGACGCTGAGGGTGGTAACACGCCGGTGCCAATGGCTCTGGGGGATGCCCAGGGCAGTCAGCAGGGATTTCGCTTCTGCCTCCGGCGAAGACAAGGCCCGCGCTCGGCGTTTCCGTGAAAGCTTGCAGGGCAGTGTGACGTTGTCCAGCGTGCTCAGGTAGGGCACCAGGTTGAACTGCTGGAAGATAACGCCCATGTGGTCGGCCCTGAATCGGTCGCGTTGGCCGCTGGTCAGGCCTGCCAGGTCTGTGCCCAGTAATTCCAGGCGACCGGTGTCCGGCACGATCAGGCCTCCCATCAGGCTCAGGAGTGTGCTCTTACCGCTACCGCTGGGGCCTCGCAGGAAAAGGTGTTCACCGCTGTTCAGTGTTACGTCAGGATAGCGGATGCCCGGCTGGGTCCGGTCCCAGCGAAAAGCGAGTTCGCTGATGCGGAGGGTTTGCCGTGGGGTTACGGAACTCTCTGAGGTTACGGAACTATCTTTGTGCAAGTCTGTCTTGCCGGTCATGTCAGGCATTGGTCATCCGGTGTATGATCCCTGAATCGTTACAGGAGACGTCAGTTTTATGTCAGAACCTCTGGAATCCCGCTCGCGGCAACGCTCTCTGTTCGCCACCCTGTGTATGGTGGCGCTGGTCGCGGCCTTCAGTCTTTCAACCGCCGTTAGCGCAAAAGACGCCTCGCAAGAGATCGACTGGCTGGAATTGATGCCAGAGGAGGATCTCAACCTACTCGAGAATATGCCAGAAGTCTCCCACGAGGGTGACGGCCCTGCCACATTGCCGGACGAGATCATGACAGGCCGCGTGGTGCCTGAAATGGATGGCCGGTCGGGCCGGATTCCGGGTTTCGTCGTGCCGCTGAAAACCACACAGGATATGCGCATTCTGGAGTTTTTCCTGGTGCCATACTATGGCGCCTGCATACACGTGCCGCCACCTCCTCCAAACCAGATCATCCATGTGAAGTACAAGAAGGGCTTCAAGCTGGAAGCACTCTACGATCCGGTGTGGATTGAGGGCACCCTGAAGATCGAGAAGACCGAGAACGACATTGCTTCGTCCTCCTACTCCATCGTGGCGGAGAACGTCTCACCCTACGAGGAGTAATGTCTCTGCAGGGCGTTCATAGGTCAGTTGTTGGCAGTAAATGCCCGGTTTGAGGGTGTCAGCCGGGCACTACCCTGGCCAGAGGGGCTGACCCATTCGACGGTGAGCTCCTCCATGCCCTCGAACCTCTCCATCAGTGCCGATGTAAATTCCTGATCGGCGTCGATGCGGTTGCATTCCAGTTGCTGGGATACGTCGTATTCCCGATGAGTGGCTTCCCCATGATGTTCTTCGTCATGATGTCCTTCGTCGTGATGTTCGGCCTCGTGATGATCGTGCTCGTCGTGGCCGTGATGAGTCTCCCCACCATGGTTTTCGTCTTCCCCGCCGAGTTCCACGGCTGCGGCCGTCACGCGGCAGTCGGCCGCTGCGGTGTTGACCAGCGGCGTGGTTTCCAGCCAGCGGGTAATGTCCGCCAACCGGCTTTTTTCCGCCTCTGTGCGGGCGCCATGCTCGAACCCGGCGAGGTTGTAGGCCGGGGAATTGAGCATCAGGTCAATACGGTTTTCTTCCACCGCCATCTGCAATCGGGCATGGCCGTGCTCGTGGGCGCCGGGATTGTCGGCGGCCAGCGCCATCGGTGCCAGGCTGCAGGCGGCGACCATACATCCAAGTGTATGCAGCGAGCGTGGACGGTTGGGGGGTAAGCGTTTAGCGGACATGGCAGGCGGCTCTCCTTGAAATTGATATGTTATAACATAATTTACTCTTTCCCGGTCCGGAATCAAGAGGGCAAGTGTCTTAAATGCGCCTGAATGCTAGGATAGGGCCTTCACTCATTCATACAGGACCGTCCCGTTTCATGTCCGAAACCGACACCTCCAACGCCCGCGCCGTCGCCTTTGAGCGCTGGGCGAATATGTTCACCGCTCACAAGGCTTTCAGTCATCCATCAGAGCTCCATGGCGTGCTTTGTGGCCGGCTCGCTGCCGGCGCTCGTATCAATGAAGAAGAATGGCTGGCCATGGTGTGTGAGCACATGGGCCTGCCCCAGGCTGCGACCGACGAATCGGACGAATTGCGGGAATTTATGGCCTCGGCCTATAGCCAGACGCTTGAGCTGTTGAAGGCTACCGATATGAGTTTTCAGCCCTTGCTGCCGGACGATGATTACGCCATCGAACAGCGACTGGAAGCGCTCACCTCCTGGGTGCGTGGTTTCCTGGAGGGCATGGCGCTGTCCGCTGGTCAGGCACTGGGTGAGGCGCCGGATGAGATTCGCGAACTCATTGAAGATCTGGTGGCGATCAGTCAGGTGGCCGATGATGACGAGCCGGACGATGAAAGCGAACAACAATTGATGGAAATCGTCGAATATGTACGGCTGGGGGCGCTAGCGGTGTTTACTGAGTTCAATCCGCCGGAAAAGCCGTCACCCAATACCCCGACTTTGCACTGAACAACGCTGATACCCGTGGGAGACTTCATGGCTTCACTGATACCCGTCAAGGAATTCAACGATCGCCGGCACCGGCTGATGGAAAGAATGGCGCCGGATAGCATTGCCATACTGCCAGCCGCCCCTGAACGGGTGCGCAACCGGGATGTCCTGCATCCGTTTCGCCAGGACAGTGACTTCCATTACCTGACGGGGTTTGGTGAGCCGGAAGCGGTCCTGGTTCTGATTCCCGGCCGGGAGCATGGAGAGTCCGTACTTTTCTGTAAGGAACGAAACCCGGAAAAGGAGCTTTGGGATGGCTTCCTGGCAGGCCCCGAGGGTGCCATCGAGACCTTCGGCCTGGACGATGCCTTTCCCATTGCCGATATTGACGACATCCTGCCCGGCATGATCGAAGGTCGCAGCCGGGTGTATTACCCACTGGGCAAAGATCATAATTTTGATGCCAAGGTGATGGACTGGGTCAAACTGATCCGCAGCAAGGTGCGTTCGGGGGCCCATCCGCCCGGCGAGTTCGTAGCCTTGGAACACTTGCTCCACGACCTGCGCCTGTACAAGAGCGCGGCGGAAATCAAGGTGATGGCAAGGGCCGGCGAGATCAGTTGTGAGGCCCACAAGCGGGCGATGAAGAGGGCCGGCAAAGGGGTCTTTGAATATGCCCTGGAAGCCGAACTGATCCACACGTTTATGGAAAACGGTGCCCGCTCCACGGCCTATCCGTCGATTGTGGGGGGCGGCCAGAACGCCTGTATCCTCCACTACATTGAAAACAGCGCCCCGTTGAACGATGGCGACCTGGTGCTTATCGATGCAGGCTGTGAACTGGAATGCTATGCCTCCGATATTACCCGTACCTTCCCGGTCAGCGGAAGGTTCAGCGATGAGCAGCGGGCCCTGTATGAAGTGGTGCTGGCGGCCCAGTACGCGGCCATTGAGGAAGTTCGTCCCGGGAATCACTGGGACCATCCCCACCAGGCCGCACTGAAAGTACTTACCCAGGGCTTGATCGATCTTGGCCTGCTCAAGGATACGACGGTAGAGCAGGCCATCGAGGAACAGGCGTTCAAGCCGTTCTTCATGCACCGTACCGGCCATTGGCTTGGCCTGGATGTGCATGATGTCGGGGACTACAAGGTGGGCGATGCGTGGCGCGAACTGGAGCCGGGCATGGCACTGACCGTGGAGCCCGGGCTATATGTGGCGCCGGACAACACCAGCGTGGATGCGAAATGGCGTGGTATCGGCATTCGCATCGAGGATGACGTGGTGGTGACGAAAGAGGGCTGTCGGGTACTCACCGAGGCGGTCCCCAAGACCATTCCCGAGATTGAAGCGCTGATGGCCGACTGACCGTGAACCAGCACGATACCGATATCATCATCGCCGGTGGTGGGCTGGCAGGAGCCACCCTGGCATTGGCGCTGGCGAGAACCTTGCCGCAATTGCGGGTGACCGTGGTAGAGGCGTTTCCGTTGTCTCCGGAGGCCCTGCCTGACAGTTACCAGCCCAGCTACGATGCCCGCTCCACAGCGCTGGCCTGGGGCTCAAGATTGATCTTTGAAGAACTGGGCCTGTGGCAACAGCTTTCCGAGCATGCCACGCCCATTCGCCATATTCATGTATCGGATCGTGGGCATTTCGGGGCCACGCGCCTGAACGCCGCCGAGCACCAACAGGAGGCTCTGGGCTATGTCGCGGACAACCGCTGGATGGGGCTGTGCCTGATGCGGGAACTGCTGCAGACGCATGTGGTCTGGGAAGCACCGGCGGAAGTGACAGCCATGCAGCCGCTATCGGAGGGTGTTCGCGTTACCCTGGGCGCCGACACGGGAAATCGGGAACTGACCGCGCAGTGTCTGTTGGTGGCTGACGGCGGCCGTTCCGGCCTGCGTGAAACACTGGGCTTCCGGGTCAATGAACAGGCGTATGATCAGCATGCCCTGATCGCCAATGTCTCCACCTCCCATAGTCATGAGTTTACCGCGTTTGAACGTTTCACCGATGCTGGCCCCATGGCGTTGTTGCCTCACGGCTCGCCAGCGCGCGCCGGCACAAACGCCGCCCTGGTATGGACGTTGAGTAGTAAGGCTCTTGATGAACTGCTGTCATTGGGCGATGACGATAAGTGCCAGCGACTGCAGCATCGTTTTGGCTGGCGCCTGGGGCGTTTTACCCGCATCGGTGAATGCAGCCACTACCCGCTGACCCTGAAAACCGTGGATGAGGCGGTTCGGCCTGGTGTGGTGTTGGTAGGCAATGCGGCGCACACCCTTCATCCGGTTGCCGGTCAGGGCTTCAACCTGGCGTTGAGAGGCCTGATGGCGCTGGTGGAACAGTTCCGTGTGGCCGTCGAGCAGCAGCAACCCCTGGGCAGCCTGGGCGTGCTTAACGCTTATCAGGCTCGTCATCGCCGGGACTGGCAACAAACCGTACGGTTTTCCGACTCACTGATCCAGCTTTTCGGTAATCATCTACCCCTGGTGGCCACCGCCCGCGACGCCGGCCTGATGGGGCTGGATCTGCTACCCGGCGCCAAGCGCTGGTTTGCCCGCCAGGCTATGGGCCTGGGTGGGCGCCGGGCCGAGCTTCGTACTCCTGACAACGTTTTCTCGGAACGCAATGACCATGAGTGAGCAACCGCAATTCGATATCCTGGTGGTTGGCGGCGGCATGGTGGGCTCGGCCCTGGCGCTGGGTTTGTCTCGGCAGGGCTGGAATGTCGGGCTGGTGGAAGGTGCCGACCGAAAGGCCTTGATGCAGGGCCTCGAAGAAGCGCTATCTGTGGAAGATTTCGACCCCCGCGTGAGCGCCATTTCGGTCGCCAGCCAGCGGCTGCTGGAACAGTTGGGGGTATGGCCGGACATAACCGCTGGTCGCCACTGTTCCTACCAGACAATGACGGTGTGGGACGGCGATGGCACCGGCCGCATCCAGTTCGAGGCGGCAGAGCTCCGCGCCCCGGCGCTGGGTACGATCATTGAGAACCGTCGAATTGTGCAGGCACTGTTTGATGCCCTGGCTGACAGCGCTGTGACCCTGATTGACGGGGTCAGGGTGAGTGGCTGGTGGCAGGACGGGCACACGCGAGGCATCCGCCTGGAAGACGGCCAGACCTTCGGCGCCAGGCTTGTAGTGGCGGCGGACGGTGCCCACTCCCGATTGCGCCAGTGGGTGGGGCTACCGACCCGCGAGTGGGATTACGGCCAGCAGGCCATCGTATGCACCGTTCGAACGGCCCAGAGCCACCGCTATACCGCCTGGCAACGGTTCTCGCCCACAGGACCTCTGGCGTTCCTGCCATTGTTGTCAGAGTCCGGCGATGAGCATTTTTGTTCTATTGTATGGTCACAGGATACTGAAGAGGCACGGCGTCTGATGGGGCTGGATGACCACGCCTTCAAAGCGGAGCTGGAACGGGCGATAGAGCGTGAACTGGGCGCAGTGGATCGGGTCTCGCGTCGCTACGCGTTTCCTTTGCGTCAACGCCATGCCAAGGAATACATCGCCCCTGGCTTTGCGCTGGTGGGCGATGCCGCCCATACCATTCATCCCCTGGCCGGCCAGGGGGCAAATCTGGGTTATGGGGATGTTCGTGCGTTGCTGGATGAACTTGCCAGTGCCCGGAGCAAAGGCATTGATCCAGACAACGAGCTTGTTCTGGCTCGCTACCAGCGCCGTCGCAAGGGAGAGAACCTCGCGATGATGGCGGCCATGGAAGGTTTCAAGCAACTGTTTGGCCGTGATGAGTTGACCCTGCGTTGGCTGCGCAACACCGGCATGCGCTGGCTGAACCGGCTTGGGCCGATCAAGAACCGTATTGCGGCCGAGGCCATGGGGCTGGATGCCTGAGTATGGTTTTCAGGGCGCACCATAAACATCGTTGAACCAAAAGGAATTCGTTATGGCTGCCAGCAGTCTCCTCGTATTGATTGATGACATCGCCACGGTTCTGGACGATGTGGCGTTGATGACCAAGGCGGCCACCAAGAAAACCGCTGGCGTGCTGGGGGATGACCTCGCGCTCAATGCCCAGCAGGTAACCGGTGTGAAACCCGCGAGGGAACTGCCGGTGGTCTGGGCGGTGGCGAAGGGCTCGATGCTCAACAAGGCCATCCTGGTTCCGGGGGCTCTCGCCATCAGCTTCTTTGTGCCCTGGTTGGTGATTCCCCTGCTGATGCTGGGTGGCGCCTTTCTCTGCTTTGAGGGGTTTGAAAAAATCGCTCACCGGTTCCTTCACAGGCAGGAAGATGAACAGCACAAGGAAGAACTTCGCAACGCCCTCAAAAATCCCGACGCCGATCTGAAAGCGGTTGAGCAAGACAAGATCAAAGGGGCGATCCGCACAGACTTTATCCTGTCGGCCGAAATCATAGCGATCACCCTGGGAACGGTCAGTAGTCAGGGCATCGGAATGCAGTTCATGGTGCTGACGGTCGTCGCCATAATGATCACCATCGGTGTCTATGGCCTGGTGGCCGGCATTGTGAAACTGGACGATGGCGGTTTGTACCTCAGCCAGAAAGAAAGCCCATTCGCCAAGCGGGTTGGGGAAGGCATCCTCTGGTTTGCTCCCTGGATGATGAAAGCCTTGTCAGTGCTGGGCACCATCGCCATGTTCCTGGTGGGTGGTGGCATTCTCACCCATGGACTACCACCGGTGTATGAGGCCATTCATCACTTTGTCGAAGGTTTTGGTGGTTTCGCTCAGGCCGTTATTCCGGTGCTTGCGGACGGTGTTTTCGGCGTTGTAGCGGGCGCGCTACTGGTAGCGGTGATCACACCACTGACAAAACTCTGGAAGGCGCGTTCGGCCTGAGCTAACCGCAGGCGTCGAACAGGCGGCTGACCAGCACAGGTACGGCGGTCTCCACCCGGAGTATACGGCTGCCAAGGTGCACCGCCTCGCAGCCCGCCTCGATCAGCTTGTCGACTTCATACGGTATGAACCCGCCTTCCGGGCCAACGCACAGGGTGGCGGGTTCGTTGATGTGTGCTGGGCAGGGCGTGCTGGTACCGGGATGGGCCACCAGAGCCCGGGTATTGTTTAGCAGGGCCGGCAGCTCGTCTTCCACAAACGGCTTGAACAGCTTGCGGACGTGCAGCCGCGGCAGGTGGGTGTCCCGCGCCTGCTCCAGGCCGAGTACCATGTTTTCCCGCAGATTGTCGTCCGACAGCCACGGCGTTTGCCAGAAGCTTTTCTCCACCTTGTAGGCATTGATCAGCCAGATATCCTTGACGCCAAGGGTTGCGCAGGTCTGCAGTACACGGCGGAACATCTTTGGCCGTGGCATGGCCAGGACCAAGGTCAAGGGCAGGGGGGCTGGCGGCGGTGCGGTTAATTCCACCTGAAGTACGGCCTCGGTATCGGTAAGCCTGAGCACGCGGCCTGTGCCAATATCGCCGTCGACAAGGCCCACGGGTACCAGATCGCCTTCCGCGACCTTCAACACTGCATGCAGGTGTGCCAGCCGGCGGCCCTTGAGGACGGCTGTGTCCGTTGCCACGAAATCATCCTGGAACAGCAGTGCCAGGTTCATTCGTTGGAGGCGTCCGTTGCATCAGGGGCTTCCACCTCGCGCCTGGCGAGCCGACCAAACAGAATGCCGAGTTCAAACAACAACCACATGGGCACCGCCAGCAGGGTCTGGGAGATGATGTCCGGTGGCGTCAACAACATGCCGATCACGAAGCAGCCCACCACAATGTACGGGCGCTTCGCAGCGAGGTCCTCGGGCGTGGTGGCGCCAGTGAGAATCAGCAGTATGGTGGCGATGGGAATTTCGAAGGCAACCCCGAAGGCGAAGAACATCTTCAGTACGAAATTGAGGTAGCTGCTGATATCCGGCAACTCCACAATGCCTTCCGGGCCGATGGCGGTGAAGAATCCGAACACCAGCGGGAACACCACGTAATAGGCAAATGCCGCCCCCAGATAGAACAGGACGACCGACGTAAACAGTAAGGGGAACGCCAGCTTCTTCTCATGGGCATACAGGCCTGGCGCGATAAAACTCCAGAGCTGGTAGAGGATCACCGGTATGGCCACGAACACAGCTAGCACCAGGGCCAGTTTCAATGGCGCGAAGAACGGTGAGGTGATGTCCGTTGCGATCATGGTCTGGCCGACTGGCAGCAGGTCTCGCAAGGGTTGCGATATCAGCAGGTAGAGTTCATTGGCAAACGGGTAGATGGCGGCAAAACAGATGATTACCGCCAACACCATTTTCAGCAGGCGGTTGCGCAGCTCCAGCAAATGCTCGATCAGTGGCATTTCCGGCTGTGCATCTTCGGGACGTTGGGCGTTTTTGCCGTCGGGCTGGGTGGTCATGAACGGTTATCCGGCGTGCTTTCCTGTTGTTTCAGGGTGCTATCGGCCGACTGGTCGTGCCTGCTGTCATCCTCTCGTGGAGGATCATCGGGGGCCAGAGAGGCATGTCCGGAACCGTTGGCCGAGGTTGGGTCCTCCTCCGGCTCCAGCATGGGTTCCGTTTCAGGCTCTGACTGTTCGGCAGTCCGCCGGGTTGCGGGCGCGGGCCGGTGTTTGGACTTCCCGTCGTCGGACAGAACCATGTGCTCGTACTTCTTGGCCTCGTCCAGGGCGCCGCGCACCGATTTCTGGACATCGTCCAGGCCGACGTCGCCGGCCTGGCGCAGTTCTTCGCGAAGCTCTTCCGCCTTCAGCTGACGGTCGAGTTCCGAGGAAAACTGGCTCACCATGCGGCGGGCACCCCCTATCCAGCGCCCGGCTGCCCGGGCCGCTGTAGGCAGCCGTTCGGGGCCAAGAACCAGTAGCGCAATGACGCCGCAGATCAGCAGCTCGACAAAGCCGATATCAAACATTCAGCCCGTCTCAGCTGTGGGACTTGTCCCGTGGCTTTTCTTCGGCGCGGGCTTCATGAGCCTTCACGTCGGACTCTTCTTCGATGGCGTCCGGGTCATCGTCCTTCTTGTCGTCGTCGTTCATGGATTTTTTGAACCCACGAATGGCACCGCCCAGATCCCCGCCGATATTACGGAGCTTTTTGGTTCCGAATAACAGAATAACAATGCCAAGTACGATTAGGAGTTGCCAGATACTGATGCCCATGCCGGGACCCTCGTCTTAAGGTTTCTGTTACGATTGATTGTACGCCACTTCGGGGGGCTTCCGGAAACCCTCTTCAGGGTTGCCCGGATCACTGATCCCGGGAGGCTTTTTCTTCAAGGCCAGACAGGTCAAATCGGCTGGCGAGCTCGTCGATGACGTCCTTGGGGCCAAGGCCAAGCCGGGACAGCATTACCATGCTGTGAAACCAGAGGTCGGCGGTTTCATAAACCACGTCCCGGGTTTCACCGGAGTGCTCCGCGTCCTTGGCGGCCAACAACGTCTCGGTGCACTCTTCCCCTACCTTTTCCAGGATCTTGTTGAGCCCCTTCTGGTGCAGGCTGGCGACATAGGAGGTTTCCGGATCGGCCTCCTTGCGGGCTTCCAACACCTGGGCCAGCTGCTCAAGAATGTCACTCATGGTTGCTACCTCCCTGTTTGTCACCGTAAATAGCGCCGGGATCCCGCAGAACCGGATCTACGCTCGTCCATTGCCCGCCTTCCAGTTTGCGATAGAAGCAGCTTCGTCGCCCGGTGTGGCAGGCGATACCGCCTTTCTGCTCAACCTTCAGAAGAATCACGTCTTCATCGCAGTCCAGCCGGATTTCCGAGATCACCTGTTGGTGCCCGGAGGTTTCCCCTTTGCGCCACAATTTGCCGCGGGAACGGGACCAATATACGGCCTGGCCTTCTTCAGCGGTCAGCCGGAGCGACTCTGCGTTCATCCAGGCCATCATCAGGATGTCGCCGGTAGCGGCGTCCTGGGCAATGGCAGGTATCAGCCCATCCGCATTCCAGCGGATTTCCTCTAACCAGTCAGGCGCCCCGACTCTAGCGTTTGAATCTTGCATTTAGATGACTTCCGTCAGTTTTTCCGTTCATGGCCTACAGCCAGCCAGGCCGCCACGGCCAGTAAGGCCCAGCCATGAACGGGCATGGTCTGTGCCAGGGTGGCAAGGTCATGGTCGAGGCTCAGCCAGGCCACCCCCGCCAAGGCTGCAGCGGCCAGCCCCCGTCGCCAGCGCCGGTCGGCCCGGGCCCGGTTTTCACGAATAAGCTCCAGTGTAGCGCGACTGGGGTGGTCGTTGGAGCCCGTGTTGCGTAACTGCACCAGCGCGTCGTGTACCAGTTGTGGCATTTCCGGCGACTGCTCCAGCCAGGCGGGCAAATGGGACTGCAGGGATTTGATCAGGCCGGACGGGCCGATGCGTTTGCGCATCCAGGCTTCCAGGAAGGGTTGAGCAGTGCTCCAGAGGTCCAGATCCGGATAAAGCTGACGCCCCAGGCCTTCCACATTCAGCAGGGTTTTCTGCAGCAGTACCAGTTGCGGTTGCACTTCCATGTTGAAGCGCCGCGCCGTCTGGAACAGCCGTAGCAGGAAGTGGCCAAAGGAGATGTCTTTCAGTGGCTTCTCGAAAATCGGCTCGCAAACGGTGCGGATAGCGGCCTCGAATTCGTTGACCCGGGTGTCCGGTGGCACCCAGCCGGACTGGATATGCAACTCGGCGACCTGGCGGTAATCGCGGCGGAAAAACGCCAGCAAATTGCGGGCAAGATAGCTTTGGTCATCCGGTGCAAGAGTGCCAACGATGCCGAAATCGATGGCAATGTACTTCGGGTCCTCGGGGTTGCTGACATCCACGAAAATATTGCCGGGGTGCATGTCGGCGTGAAAGAAGCTGTCCCGGAAGACCTGGGTGAAGAAGATCTCCACCCCTTTCTCTGCCAGTACTTTCAGATTGACGCCGGCTTCACGAAGCGCCGGAACGTCGGCAATGGGGATGCCGTGGATGCGCTCCATGACCAGAACGGACTTGCGTGTGTAGTCCCAGTCGATGGAGGGGATATAAATCAGCGATGAGTTCTCGAAATTACGGCGCAGCTGACTGGCGTTGGCGGCTTCGCGTTGCTGGTCGAGTTCGTCATGGATGGTGGAATCGTAGTCCGCCACCACTTCCACCGGGTGCAGCCGACGGCCTTCGGACCAGTAGCGTTCCAGCAGACCGGCCATCATGTACATCAATGCCAGGTCCTGGCGGATGACCCGTTCAATGTCGGGGCGGATGACCTTGACCACGACTTCCCGGCCGTCGAGAAGTGTGGCGGCATGCACCTGGGCGACGGAGGCAGAGGCCATGGGCTCACGGGAAAACTCCGCAAACAGTTCCGACACCGGCGCACCGAGGGATTTTTCGATAATGCCCTGGGCGACGTCGCCGGGAAAAGGCGGTACCCGGTCCTGCAGGTTTTTGAGGGAAAGCGCCATGTCGTCGGGTAGCAAGTCCCGTCGCGTCGACAGGATCTGGCCGAATTTGACGAATACCGGCCCCAGCTCTTCAAACGCGAGGCGTAGGCGGTCCCCCCGGTCCAGCTTGGGTTTCGGAAACAGGTGCCAGGGGGCCAACAGGAAAAACACTTTCAGGGGGACAGGCAGTTCCGCCAGCGGTAGAAAGGTGTCCAGCCGGTAGCGGCAGAAGACCCAGGCAATGCGAAACAGGCGTTGCAGGCGCGTCACGGCGTCTCCGTTTGGTCTTGTTGTCTGGGATGCTCCAGCCGCGTGACCCTGGCTTCCAGGCGTTCGGTCTGCAGGTTCAGCCGGTCGATATCGGTAAACGTGGCTTCCAGCTCCCGGCGCCCGGGCAGGCTTCGGCTTTCTTCATGAATATATTCTTCAACATTGGCGTTCAGGGACGCAAACGCCTGTCGGCTCCAACGAACAGCCCCGCGAACGCGCTGGCCGATAAAATGCGCCGGCACATCACCAATATACCCGGCCATGGCAGCTTCCCAGTCGGGGTCGAGTTGGTCGATGGCGCGCTGGAACTGGTGCGCCAGGGCGGTATCGCCAGTCACGTGAATGCGGCCTTCGCTGAAAACTCCGTCATCGCCGGTGGCCAGGGCGGCGAACGCCATGGGGCGGCCGGACAGGATCAAAGCAGGAGCTTCCGAGGGCTGGCTGGCAACCTGAATGCGATCTCCCGCCTGTTGCAGCGTCAGCGTGAGGCCGAGCCCGTCCAGCGAAAACTGTACCGGCCCCGTGAGCGCTGACATCAGAGCCTGCTTGCCAGCGGGGTCCAGCGCCAGCGCTCGGTTGAGCGCGCTCTCAATGATAGAGGTGGCGGCAGACAGCAGGGTTGGGCCGGGAAACATCAGGGCTTGATTCCCACATGCAGGGCGACCACGCCGCCGGTCATGTTGTAGTACTTGCAATTCACCAGGCCTGCCTCTTCCATCATCGCCTTGAGCGTATCCTGGTCCGGATGCATGCGGATGGACTCGGCCAGGTATTGATAGCTGTTGGAGTCGCCAGCAATCAACTGGCCCATCAGCGGCAGCGCGTTGAATGAATACACGTCATAGGCTTTGCTGAGCAGCGGATTCTTGGGTTTGGAAAACTCCAGCACCATCACCTTGCCACCGGGTTTCAGCACCCGCGTCATATCCCGCAGGGCCTGGTCCTTGTCGGTGACGTTGCGCAGGCCAAAGGCAATGCTCACAGCGTTGAAGCTGTTGTCCGGGAAGGGGAGGTGTTCGGCATCCGCCTGCACGTATTCGATGTTGCCGGCGTAGCCACGGTCCATTAGCCGGCCCCGGCCAACCTGCAGCATGGACGCATTGATGTCGGCGAGCACAACCTTGCCGGTTGGGCCGACCAGGTCCGAGAATTTCATGGTCAGATCACCGGTGCCGCCTGCAATATCCAGCACCTGGTGCCCCTTGCGCACCCCGGAAAGCTCAATGGTGAAGCGCTTCCAGAGGCGGTGGATTCCCATGGACATGAGGTCGTTCATCAGGTCGTACTTGCCGGCCACGGAATGGAACACGTCAGCGACCTGACCCGCTTTTTGGCTTTTCGGCACGTTGCGAAAGCCAAAATGGGTGACGTCGTCTTTCGGTGTTTCCGCCTGCGGACGGTCGGTAGACGGTTGTTGCTCGCTCATGGGTATGTCCTGTCAGAATCTGAACCCCGTATTCTAACGCCTGCGGGGGTGGCTACAAGTTTAATGCCGCCTTACACTATAAATTGCGCCCGAAATCCTGGAGATATCCGTTTCATGTCAACAATTGATGTACGCCGTACTCATTCCCTCGACAAAAAGCACGCCCGCCAGGCGGCGGAAACCCTGGCTGAGGATCTGTCAAAGCAGTTTGATGTGAACTATCAGTGGGAAGGGGATCACCTCAAGTTCAAACGCAGCGGTGTAAAAGGCCAGCTGGAAATCACCGATAGCAATCTCCATGTTCATCTGGAGCTGGGCATGATGCTGCGGCCGTTCAAATCGCGGATTGAGCAGGAAATCCATTCCCAACTTGACCAGATATTGAAGGCCTGAGCTCCCCTCTTTCGTTAAAGGTCACTCGGCAGTTCAAACGGTTTCGGGTGGCCGGCCAGGATGTTCTTCATGACCCGTTTCTCCCGCGTGACCAGCCGGTCAATCAGCAGATCTACATTGTCCATTTTACGGAACGCGGAATAGCCCCGGTGCAGGAAACTGTGCAGGTCGCTGAGGTCCGCCATTTCGGCGGGTGCCCGGCTCATTGAAAGCAGCCAGCCAAGGGTACGGTTGCGCACATAGCGGTCGAGCTGGCGCCCCACTTCAGCCACCAGGGTAATCTGCCGTTCCCGCTGTTCCAGCTTCTGACTACCGCGAAAAATCTGGCAATAGGCGTCGCTGGAAAGCTCGTTGGGAAGATGGCCGTGTGAATGGCAGAGTTCGGCCAGTTCCAGGTCCAGCTGCTGGGTGATCAGGTTCAACTCCACCAGCCCGGCAAAGGTGTCCAGCAGGTTGTCCGGAAGCCACTTCACCATCTTCGGGAATACGCGGTCGATGTTGTCGTCGCGTCGGGTCATGCCGGCAGGGGCGTAGAGGTCCGTAAGCAGGAACTCCAGGCCGGTGTGGTAGCCAGGGTGTTGGTAGAGGTCCGCGTGCGTGGTCTTCAGGCGTTCCGCCTGCCAGTCCGCTATCCGGAAGGTGTGTTCCAGCAGGGGGTGGGTGGCTTTGTACTGGCGGAAGTCGTGGTAGTCCAGTAGCAGTCGCTGCAACCGGCGGGCACTGTCGGAATGGGTTGGGGTAGCGACTAGGCGCTCACGATACATGGGGGTGTGGCTCCACTGGACCTGCAATAGAAGCGCGCCAGTTTAGCGGAGCCGGAGCTTGAGTGCAGCTGTGCTAACCCTGGGCCGTTGCCGGCAGACTCTCAAATCCCGGCACCCATTCCTTGCTGTCGAGGGTGATAAAGTGGCTGGGTGCCTCGGTTTCGACAATCCGCATGGTGGTTGGGCTTTGGCGTGCACTGGCCAGCATGGCCTGTCGATCCAGGATTCGGTCCACAGCCGGTACCAGGAAGGTGCCGTAACGAACCTTGCTGTACACGCTGGTGTCTGTCCTCTCCATCCAGACCATCAGGTTCTCTATGTTGCGAACAATGGTCAGGTGGTCCTTGGTGGCGGAAAACAGCTTGCCCAGCAGCTGCTTCTTGCGTGGGTTCATTTTGCCGAAGAAGGTTTGACCATAGGCGGATGAGGGAGCGCTGTTTATCAGGCGAATCAGCCAGGGCCACATGCCGTGGCTCACCGGCTCCAGTACCGCCGTTACCAGGGCAGAAAGGCGCCCCTGGGGCAGAACGGGTGCTTCCAGCACCAATTCCACATTTTCATACAGTTCCGGCCATTGGTTGATGGCCTCAAGGATGACGGCGCCGCCACGTGAATGGCCATGCACGCGGATGTTGTCGGTACTTGGCAGGTTCGCCAGAGCCTGGTTGAGAATGCAGGCATCGTACTCGATAGTGCCGTCCAGGTGTTTGATAGGCACTTCCCAATCCGGTGTCTCGGGTGTCACACCGTTTACGGGAATATGATAGTTGCTGCAGGTCAGCAGGATCAGTTCGGTTGTCGGTGCTTCGTAGGCCTGGGTGAAGTAGCAGTGATTTTCCAGGAAGCCGTGGAGGCCAATGACGGTCTGTTCGGCCTTGCCGCTGTGGTTGCGGACCGACACGGCTCCAGTACCGACTCGGTATACCCGCCCTGAGAACATTTCAGAGTAGGCATTTTCAATCGGTTTTATCAGTTTTCGTACATGGCTCGCTTTCATGACTGCTCTCCTTCAGCGCCTGATGCCTGCCTGTTATGGGTCTTTATGGGCGCTGGTACATTCAGTTGTACCGGCTTCTGCCACCGCAGGTATTGGCACTGATTACTGTTTTTACGCTCAGTCAGGGCCAATAGACGTTTGGCGAACAGGGCGTAAAGGCACGTGTAGTGCCTAATAACCATTTCATCAAGCCTTATTCCCAGTATAGGGGTGTAAGGTTGCTTCCGTGTAACTTTTTGTAATTGCGTGACGTTGGCAGCCTTATGGAGCCTTCAGTGCTTGTCTGGCACAATGCGGCGTCAACTTTCCATTTCTTGCAGCATTTATCCGGGGACAGACAGGTTTGAGTCAAAAGGAATCGCATCTGCTGTTGCCTATGGACTCGGCCTGGCTGGCTCTTGAGCGGCCCGAAAACCCGATGACGATTACCGTTATGTTGCGGGTGGAAGGGCTCACGGAAGCCCGGCTGCAGGAATTCCTGCGTATTTACTGGCTCGCCTGGGAACGTTTCCGCTATATGCCGGTTCACCGCGCGCCCGGTTGGTGGTGGGAGGAAGACCCGGTGTTTTCGCTTCACCACCATTTGGAGGTGGTGAATGGCGACTTTGATCGGGCAACCTTGCAGGACTGGGTATCAGCAAGGTTGAACCAACCGTTGCCCACGTACCGTCCACTCTGGAAATTCTGGCTACTTCCCGATGCCGAGGGCGGTGCCGCCCTCCTTCTGCGTATGCACCACTGCTACGCCGACGGGCTCTCTCTGCAGGGCATATTTGACCGGTTGTGCCCGCCGTCACCGCAACAGGCGCCGGTGCTTTACGGCGCGTCGGAACAGGCGGATAGCGGGCGCTGGGGAAGAGCCGCCAATGCCTGGTTGCGTGAGCTGACGGCCAGCGAGTGGCCGCGGGAAGAGGCGGGTCCGGGGGACGATATTCCCCGCAACGGTGGCACCGCCGGTCGCAATGCTCTGGAGCGGGCGACCTGGAAAAGTGTCAAGCTGGTCAATGAGCTCAGCCAGTTCCTGGTAGAGCCGGAAGATACGGACTCCTCCCTTAAGCGGTCGCTATTGGGACGTCGCCAGTGCCGCTGGTCGCAGCCCGTGGCGCTTGAACGTTTTCGCCGGATTGCCACGCTTACCAGCGTTACCATCAACGATGTGTTACTCAGTTGCGTGGCGTCTGCAGTCCGCAATCGGCTTGTCGCGGACGATACCGATATGGATGAGGCAGTGCTTCACGCGGCGGTGCCAGTGGATATCCGCAACCGCCTGCCGGAAGGGGTAAAGCCGGAGCCCGGGACTCTGGGTAACTATTTCGGGACGGTGTTCGTGCCGTTGCCGGTGGACGGTGAAAGTTCCCTGGAGCGGCTGTTCCGCATCAAGCATGAAACCCGCAAGCTCAAGAAAAGTTGGCAGCCCGGCCTGTCCTGGGCGCTGACAGGCAGCGCACCGCTGATTCCCGAAGCCAGGCGTCAACCTGTGGCGGATCTGTTCTACCGCAAGGCCAGTGCGGTGGTGTCGAACGTGCCTGGTACCCGTGATGAACGGTATCTGGCCGGTTGCCGCATTCTGGAGCAGATGTTCTGGGTACCCCAGGCCGGGGATATCGGGCTCGGCGTCAGCATTGTCAGTTACGCCGGCCAGGTCCAGTTCGGTGTGGTGGCCGATGAGGCGGTCATGGCCGATCCCGAGTGCTTCCTGGATGACTGCCTGCAAGAGTTGGAATGCTTTCCCCTCTGACGGGTAGTAGTCCCAAAGTTCTGTTTTCATAGCCTCCTAAAAGATCAGAAAACCTGCCCCCTTGGCGCATTTTCCACCCCCGCTGCTTCGCCGACCATTGAATTCAGGCGAAAGAATGCGCCTGAGACACGGGTAACCACCCGCTGCTCAACACCCAGATTCAATAAAAACCGGGGGAGTTTATGAACAACAACAATTTCCGAAAGTCAGGGCTGGCCATCGCGATGGTTGGTGCGATGTCGGTCAGTGCCGGCGCAAACGCGGCAATCGAAGTGTACAACGAAGACGGAACCAGCTTTTCCGTGGACGGCTATTTCAACGCCTTCTACGTCAACCGTGACGACAAGCTGAACGACACTCGCAATTCCGACGTGAAAATGGGGTTCCTGCCCAATACGATCGGTTTCAACTTCAGTAAGGAAATGGGCGACCTGACTCTGGGTGGCCGGTCTTCGTTCTGGTCCACCATCAACGACAGCCTGCAGTCACCGACGGATACCGCCATCGATGTGCGTCAGCTGTACGCCACGGTAGACGGTTCTTTCGGTCAGGTGCTGCTTGGTAAGGACTTTGGTCTTTACGCCCGCTCCAACATCTTCCTGGACGAAATCCTGATGGGCTTCGGTTCTCCAGGTGCGGCAACCGGCGTTTCTTTTGGCAATATCCGTACTGGGTATCCTTACCCCAATCCATCGGCACAGATTACCTATCGGACCCCGGATATGGGCGGCTTGAAGGTGGCCGCTGGTATTTTTGAGCCTGCCAATACCACGCCGGGTGCGGAGTCGGAACAGTCCGCGCCGCGTTTTGAGGCAGAGGTTACCTACAGTGCGGATTTGAATGGCCTGGCGTTGACAGGCTGGGTAAATGGTCGCCATCAGAGCTCCGAGAATGCAACCACGGAAGTGGACAGCCAAGGCCTTGGTTACGGTCTTAAAGCGTCCGTTGCAGGGCTATCGCTGACGGCCTCCGGCTTCACCTCTGAGGGCGACGTTCCTGTATTGCTGACCGATGCGGCCCTGACTTCGGAAGAGGACGCCGACGGCTACCTGCTCCAGGGATCCTACATCCTTGGCGCCAATCGGCTGGTGCTGTCCTACGGCGAAACGGACTCTGACCAGGGGGATTTTGAAACAGAGAACACCTCGGTCGCGGTCTTCCATAGTGTAAACAGCAACTTCAAGCTGGTTGCCGAATACAACATGTTTGAGCAGACCACGAAGTCCTCCGGCGCGGATGCAGCAGAGTTCGACACCCTGGCGCTGGGTGCTGTGATCACGTTCTGAGTGTTTGAAGAGTGCCCCAGCACCGGCAAGGATTCCCGGCGCCGGGGCCTCGCCCTAAGACTAAAGTGCCGGTTTGCTTTCCCGCAAACCGGCAGCGCCAGCAGGCATTGATTCAGGAGGGTTTTTAATCAATGGCTTACGATCATTTTGGCGCGCCAATTAAAAGCACTGAAGTCGCATTGGCTCCGTTTTCGGATTCCGTAGAATCGAGTGAAAGCCACTCGGTTTCGGAGCGCGTGTCCATGAAACCCGTTACCACGCTGCCTGCCGTTCGGGTAGCCAGTTCCCATGTTCGTGACCCGATGCTGGCCGCCACCAATCTTGCCAGCGAGCTCAACCATGAGCATCTGGGTTGTGTCCTGTTTTTCTGTTCCGCTGAATACGATCTCGGCCGTCTGGGCATTGCCCTTGAACACGTGTTTGATGGCGTGCGGGTCAGTGGTTGTACATCTGCAGGGGAAATAACACCGGATGGTTACGGCCGGGGGTGTATTACCGCCATCGGTTTCGACCGGCGTTACTTTTCCATTGAATGCGCTCTGATCAGTGAGCTTGAGCATTTCACCCTTCACGACGCCCAGGGGGTCATTGATGGCTTGCTGTCCACCTGCCGTGATGCCGGACTGGCCTCAGTCAAGGGCAACACCTTTGCTATAACGCTGCTGGATGGGCTGTCGAGCCGGGAAGAGCTTGTGCTGGCAACACTGAATGCCGCGCTCGGCACTATCCCACAGTTTGGCGGTTCCGCTGGCGACGACGAGCGCCTGGCCAACACCCACGTGTTTTTCGAGGGCCGGTTTCACACCGGGGCCGCCACTGTGATGCTGGTCAATACGCCGTTGGACTTCCGGGTGTTTTCCACGCACCACATGCAGGCCCGCGAAGAAAAACTGGTGGTTACTCACGCGGATGCTAAGAGCCGGACCGTCTATGAGTTGAACGCGGAACCGGCAGCAGAAGCCTACGCCCGCGCAGTGGGCGTAGCGGTGGAAGAGCTTGACCGCAAGGTGTTCGCGCTGCGACCGATGGGCGTGCGAATCGGAGGGTACTATTTCGTGCGCTCGGTGCAACGGGTGAACGCCGACGGGAGCCTGACGTTCTACTGCGCGGTGGAAACCGGCATTGTCATGACCGCCATGGAGCCTGGCTCACTTCTTGAGAGCGTGCGCACGCAAATTGAAGCCTCCGAGCGGGTCGTGGGGCCGCCACTGGTGACCATAGGCTGCGACTGCTTTCTTCGTCGTCTGGAAGCAGAGTTCACCGGCGTGGTGGATGAAGTGTCTGATTTCCTTCGTCATCACAAGGTCATTGGCTTCAATACCTATGGTGAGCAGTTCGACGGTATGCATATCAATCAGACGTTTACGGGGGTGGTGATTGGTCAGCCCGATGCCGGTTACGGTCAAAACTGAGGCTAATCCCGACGACCGCAGGGATCAGCGGATTGCCGAGCTGGAGGCGGAGAACGAACGCCTCCGAAAAATAAGGGACGCTCTTATTGTTCGGGTGGAATCCGGCTCGGCCCACAAACCCGAACCCTATGCGGCCTTTGAACATTCTGTGGTTCTGGCGGAGCAGGTGCGAGAGCGCACGGAAGCGCTCAACCAGACCATGGATGAGCTCAAGCACAGCAACAAGGCCCTGAACCGGGCCCGTGAAGAGGCTGAAACCACACGCCAGCGCCTGGCGGACGCTATTGAAAGCATTGCTGACGGTTTTGTGCTTTTTGACCATCAGCACCGCCTTATCCAGTGCAACAGCCGGTTCCGCAGTTACTGGGCCTATTCTCACCTGGACGTTCCTCCCCCTGGCACATCAATCGCAGATGTAAAAGCTATGGCGATTAATTCCGGGCTGGTGGTCGAGGAGCATGTGAATGAGTCCTCCGAAGGGGCGGTATTCCTGCTGTCCAATGGCCGTTGGGTACAGATGACGGAAAGGAGTACTCGCGAGGGCGGGCTGGTTGTTCTTTACTCTGACATCACCGACGTCAAGAACAGTGAAATGGCGCGTCGAATCAAGGCGCTTGAAGAGAGCGAGCGCTGGATTCGCGTGGTGACGGACCATGTGCCCGCACTGATCGCCTACGTGGGCGCGAACATGACCGTGCAGTTCTGCAACAAGGTTTATGAAGCCTGGTATGGCCGCAATGGTGAGTCTCCACTTGGTAAACACCTGGAGAACATTCACCAGCCTGAGCTTTACCAGCGGCTCATGCCTCATATGCAGGCGGTGCTCAGAGGTAATAGCGTTAACTTCGAGTTCGAGGAAACCAACGACACCGGAGAGACCCGCTACATGCTTCGCGCCTACGTGCCCAACGTGGACGAGCACGGGGAGGTTATCGGGTTCTTCGTGCTGATCCGGGACATTACCGACCGCCGCAAGACAGCGCTGGCGCTGGAGCAGGCGTACGATAATCTGGAACGGCGGGTGAAAGAACGTACCGCAGCTCTTACTGGCCTCAACAGTCAGTTGCGACAGGAAATCAGTGAGAGGGCGGCGGTGGAAGCCCGACTGCGTGACGCCAAGATGGACGCCGAGCGCGCCAACTTGTCGAAAACCAAATTTCTGGCGGCAGTCAGCCATGATCTGCTGCAGCCACTGAATGCTGCACGCCTGTTCACCAGTGCTCTGTTGGAGCACTCCTTCGGGCCAAAAGCAGAGGGACTGGTGCGCTCAGTTAGCACCTCCCTGGACGATGTGGAAAACCTGCTGGGCACCCTGGTGGATATCTCCAAGCTGGATGCTGGCGTGATCAAGCCGGACATCATGGCCTTCGACTTGCGGGACCTGCTCAACAACATCGCCCGTGAGTTTCGCCAGATGGCGCTGGCGGAGGGGCTGACGCTCGATTTCGTGCCATCGTCGGCAATCGTGGAGTCCGACTCCCAGCTACTGGCGCGGATTCTGCGCAACTTCCTCACCAATGCTATTCGCTATACCGGCACCGGGCGCATCCTGCTGGGGTGCCGCCGGCGTCAGGACCACGTGTTGCTGCAGGTGTGGGACACCGGCCCCGGTATTCCGGAGGACAAGCTGACCGAGATTTTCCAGGAGTTCAAACGCATTCGCCCCGCCGGCTCGCAGCCGGACAAGGGCCTTGGGCTGGGGTTGGCGATCGTCGACAAGATTTCCCGCATGCTGGGCCACGAGGTGACGGTATCCTCGATAGAGGGCAAAGGCTCGGTGTTCAGTGTAAAAGTGCCGGTCGGGCGGTTGTTGCCCAAACAGCCGACAGCGGATGACGACCGCGCAGTGTCAAACCACGGCGGCCTGGGTGGCGCCAGGATCTGGGTGATCGACAACGACCATGCCATCTGCCAGGGCATGCAGACGTTGCTGGAAGGCTGGGACTGCCAGGTGGTTTCAGCGGTTTCCCTTGGAGATCTTGAGCGACAGCTGGACCCGGCCAAGAGTCCCGTGGACCTTATCCTGGCGGATTATCACCTGGACAACGACGAAAACGGGGTAGATGTGGTAGCCGAGATCAATGGCCGCCGCCATTGCCCGGCGCCGGTGGTCATGATTACCGCCAATTACTCCAACGAGTTGAAGCAGCACATCCGCGAGTTGGGCCACGTGTTGATGAACAAGCCTGTGAAGCCGTTGAAGTTGCGCAGTGCGCTGAATCACCTTTTGAGAGGGTGATCTCCTACCGCTTCAAATACTGACTGAAATCCACGTCGCTGGCCGACAGAATCGCCTGCACCCGGTTGTGAACCCCCAGCTTACGAAGAATCGCCGAGACGTGGGCTTTTACCGTGGTCTCTGCAATGTTCAGGTTGTACGCAATCTGCTTATTGGATTCCCCTTTGGACATACGCTCCAGTACCAACAACTGGCGGCGGGTCAGGGAGTTCAGCAGCTCTGGTGAAATCGGGTTGTCCTCATGACGGCTGCGGCGATGGGTGCTTTCCTTGCCGGTACGGATAATGTCGGAAGGCAAATAGACATTGCCGTTGAGGATCTGCTGAATGGCGTCCGTCATCTGGGCGCGGGGAGAAGATTTGGTAATGAAACCGCAGGCGCCGTAGGTAATGGCCTGCAACACCACCTGCTTGTCTTCCTCCGCCGATACAATGACCACCGGGATGGTTGGCGCTTCGTTTCGCAAGGTAATCAGACCGTTCAAACCGTGCATTCCCGGCATGTTCAGATCCAGCAGGATCAGATCCAGATCATCGTTTTCGCGGGTAATGTCCAGGGCGCTATCGAGGTCGGCAGTTTCAATGATCGTACTGCCGTCAAAACCGGTCGATATCACGCTGCTGATGGCCTCACGAAACAGCGGGTGGTCGTCGGCGATCAATATTTTGTAGGTTGGCTCCATCACTGGTTCCACCGGTTTGTTGTCGTTATCAGGGACGGTTTTCGGGACATCATAGCGCTTTTCGGGAGAGAGTGTGGCATCGGGCTCATTCAGCATGGCGGCCTCCTGGGACAGGGGATCTCCCAAGTGGGGTGTGATCCTCTGGTTATTATTGTGATGATTGCATTACACGCTATCCTCGTCTTGGGTTGAATGCGACCATCGCACCAAAAAACAGGCACCAAAGTACTATTCTTGCCGGCTGGCGGGCTTCGTATCGTGGAGGGATGAGCCAACAAACCATAACAATGCCTGATCCCGTATTTCCCGTTGCCGCTGTCCGCGCTGCCTGGATGGCTATGGCCATCGTGTGGTTGGTTTTTGCGCAACCCGGGTCAGCTATTGCCAGCGATAACCAACCCTTGCCTGTGTTGTCCGTCAGTGTGTTGCAGTTCGGCACTGCTCACTGGGAGTTGGACCATATACTTCACCGGAGGCTGGACCGGAAGAACGGCTACCGGTTGGACCTCACCCTGGTGGCCAACCTGCCAGCGTCCCGCCTGGCGGTAACCAGTGGCTCCGTCAACGGGGCCGTAGCCGACCTGCTTTGGGCTCAGGCCCGTTTTGAGGACGGAGCGCCTCACCTTTACGTACCGTTTTCATCCCAGATTGGCGATATCGTGGTGGCTGAAGACTCCGATATACACGCCGTGGCCGATCTGGCCGGCACGCGTATCGGCGTTGCAGGCGGGCCGGACAGCAAGGGCTGGATACTGTTGCAAAAGGTTGCCGAGCAGCAAGGGATCAAGCTTGCCGAATCTGCCGAGGTGCAGTTTGCCGCTCCACCGCTGCTGAGCCAGGCCCTGAGGCGGAGCCAAGTGGATGTCATCATTACCTACTGGCATTTTGCGGCACGCCTGACAGGTGAGGGTGGCTGGCGCTCGGCGTTCAGAATGTCGGACCTTCTGGCCGCTATCAAACTGGACCGAAATTTGCCGGTTCTGGGGTATGTTTTCCCGGCTGATTGGGCGGACGACCATCGCGGATTGATGGACCGATTTGCCAGATCTTTGCAGCAGGCCAAGAAAGAGCTCTCGGATAGCGAAAGGTTCTGGCAACGCTTGCGGCCACTGATGGGTGAGCCTGACGACGCTGTGTTTCAATCGCTGCGGAAAGGATTTGTGGCAGGCGTACCATTACCGCTAACGGACCAGCGCATTGCGGACCTGCATCGTCTGCTGGCGCTCACCGGTGCCAATCCTGACAATCGTATGCCCGCCGACCTGTTCCACCGGGGCCAACCGTGAGCGCCTTCTCCGGCCGCCCTCCGGCCTGGAGTTACTGGGTGGTGTTGCCGTCTCTCGTCTTTTTCTGGGCGGCGGTTGCCTGGGTGATCAAGTCCCCCTTGCTGCCGACTCCCCTCGACGTTTTAGATTCCCTGATGCAGGAATCCGAATCCGGAGCCCTATGGCACCACCTTGGTGCCACACTAGCGCGTGTGGTGGTGGCCTTTGCATTGGCCATGCTGCTCGGTACCGGGATCGGCATTGCTATGGGGCGCTCCCAAACTACCAATGCGCTGTTCGATCCTTTGCTGGTCCTGCTTCTCAACCTGCCCGCGCTGGTAACCATCATCTTGATGTATGTCTGGTTTGGCCTGGTCGAAGTGGCAGCGGTGATGGCGGTGGTGATCAATAAGGTCCCCAATGTGGCGGTGACGGTTCGGGAAGGGGCCCGCAGCCTCGACTACCGGCTGGAGGAAATGGCCACCGTCTACGAGTTCACCCGCTGGCAACGGTTTCGTGAGGTCTGGGTACCACAACTGTTTCCCTATCTGATGGCGGCTACGCGTGGTGGCTTGGCTCTAATCTGGAAAATCGTGCTGGTGGTCGAACTGCTGGGTCGTTCCAGTGGTGTCGGTTTCCAGTTACACATGGCCTTTCAGGTGTTCGATGTGGCTTCCATCCTCGCCTACAGTCTGGCCTTTATCGCCGTGGTGCAACTCATCGAGTTGGCCATCCTGCAGCCCCTTGAACGCCGCTCCAGTCGCTGGCGTCAGCCGGAGGCCGCCCATGCTTGAGCTACAAATCGCCGGGCGCAGTTTTGGCAAACCCGTATTGGGTGAGGTCTTCGCCACCATTGAGCGGGGCGATCGCATCTGCCTGTTAGGGCCGTCCGGTATTGGCAAAACCACCCTGTTGAACGCCATCGCCGGGCTCGACATAGCACTCCCGCAGGGTGCCATTATTGGCCGCGAGACACTGCGGGTTGGCTACCTGTTCCAGGAACACCGATTGCTGCCCTGGCGAACCCTGAATGCCAACCTCCAGCTTGTAGGGGCGAGTGATGAGGAGGCTGAAATCGTTCTGGGCCAGGTGGGCCTTGCCGGATACGGTCACTACCTGCCGGACCAGCTTTCCATCGGCATGGCTCGACGAGCCGCACTCGCACGTTGCCTGGCGGTTAAACCGGATTTGTTGTTGCTTGATGAGCCCTTCGCTTCGCTTGATCCGGTAAAGGCGGGAGAACTAAAAACACTGATTGCTGGCATCATGGACGCCAATGCCAGCATGGCCATGATTTGCGTAACCCATGATGGGCGCGATGCCGAGACTCTGGCGAACCGTCTATGGTATCTGGATGGTAGTCCAGCGCAGTTGCAGTGGGACGATGCCATTGGTGAGCCCCGCTTGATCAGCAATCTTCTTGATAAGTTGCGAGATGCGGAGGACGTGGACCTGGTTTAGTGACATAAACGTGACACTCGAATTGTTGCCTTCGTGAAACTTCGGCTAACATGGTCAGCCTGTCTTTTACCGTCAACAAGGAGTGCTGACGATGGGCTTTATGGACCTGGTCCCGGTTTGGGACCTGAAGGCCTACCACCTTCCCCGCATTGAATCCCCCTTTATCGCCACCAGTATGGCTAGGCGCGTTATCCAGGACGATGGCAGTGTCCGCGCGCGCATGGAATCGGCGTTCGGGCCCCAAACCCGCAGCGGCCATCATCTGACCGAAACCGTCTGCCGGGCAGTCAGCGATAACAGGCTGATGCTTGTCTATACCGGGTCCGGCCGGCCCCTTTCTCCCGTCGTGAGCTGGCTGCCAGACGATAGCCTGCCCGCGGGAGGACGCTGGAGGTTACGCAGTGGCGGAATGAACTCACCTTATGCCATCCAAAAAGGCGTAGCAGAGCTGAATGCCTGCGACATTACCCCTGAACAACTGCGCCAGTATCATCCCCAAGGCATTGGTGGGTTGGGTGTAGGGTTGTTCTCGGCGAATTATCGTCAATGGCGGAGATCTGAGCGTGAGTCGCAAGACGGGGCGGAAGATCATCGATTGAGCCTGCCGCTGGGAGCCTCTGCTTCAGTGGCATCGCTGAGTGCTGCGGCAGCACTGGCCGCCGAGAAAACAGATTCCTCCAAGGCTGTTCCTCCCAAAGTACATCTGGAAGTCGGGATATTTACCGACGGCACCATGAACAACGCTGCCAATGCACGCTCGTTTGCCGAGCAGCTGGAGCGGGATTGTCTGATTCCCTATGAGAACGACGATATTAGTCGGGAGGAGTGTGAGTGGCGGCTATCGATGTTGATGGGTGGCAGTTATGGCAATGCGGTTACCAATGTGGCGAAACTGCGAGATCTATATTTAGAAGGTAAAGTGGAGTCCGAGCAAAAGATAATCTATCGGCGGCAGGTCTACGCCCCTGGCGCGGGCACAAAGACAGCGGATGACGATAAATGGTACGGCGCCGCCACAGGTATGGGGGAAGCCGGAGTCATTCAGCAAGTCGACTACGCCTTTTCAAGACTGGCGTTGCGAGTGAAAGAAGACTTGAGAGGACAAACCATCGACAGATTGACCCTCGATCTTTTCGGCTTCAGCCGAGGAGCAGCGGCGGCCCGCCACGCGGTCCACGAGATCAATCAGGGAACAAACGGCCTGCTGGCAAGGCTGTTTGTGGAGAATGGTATCCTCTGGCCGGCGCAGGTGGATATCCGTTTCGTAGGACTGTTCGACTCTGTCGCCGCCATCGTCAACCCAGCGTTTGGTGACCTGTCGGCTTACAACGACCGAAATTATCCCGTGAAGCTCTATCTGGAGCCTGCCAAGGTTGGCCAAGTGGTGCATCTAACTGCCGCCCATGAGCATCGTAAAAACTTCGCGCTTAACAGTGTAAGAAGCCGAGACGGCTCCCTCCCAGCCAACTTTCGGGAGATCACCCTGCCGGGTGTCCACTCCGACATAGGAGGTGGGTATGGCGACAGCCAGCGGGAAGAGGCTCTCCTGAGTCCGATGCTGCAAGTGCCCCAAAACCGACTGCAGTGGCCGGAGAAGACTGCACAGTGGGATAACCTTGATGCTCAACGGCATCAGGTGGCAGCCCAAGGCTGGATTGGTTCCTATAGTTTGCCGGTACGTCAGTCGGATCAATTGCAGGCTTGGCCGCAGAATCTGGGCTCAGAAGGACCTGCTCGTCTGGAAATTGTCGCCCAAGGTTACGACCATCCGGCACCGGATGGTCGGTTAGAACTGGTGTTGCGGATGTTGCGTCAGGTGCGCGGCGAGTATTCGAGAGTGGCTTTACGTTTGATGCATCGTTTGGCGGTCGAGAAGGAGTTACCTCTAGGTGAAATTGATCCCACTGACGAGACTGTATCGGTGCCGGGTGAACTGGAACCTGTTCTGCAACAAATTCTGGCGCAGGTTGTTCAGGGCAAAGACGAACCTTCACTTGAGTCAAGGGACTTGGAGTTATTGCTTCAGCGCTACATCCATTATTCGGCAAACTACAACAGCATTGAGTCCCAGATAGCGGGATTTCCGGCGAAGCTGGGCGTTATCTTTCCGCATGAACCTGCACCTTCTGGAGAGCGCCTTGTGTATCCCCAAAAGGAGGGAGAATGATGATTCGTAAGGCATGGATAGTGAGTATTGCCGTCGTAGCACTACTGGCGAGTGGCTGCGCTACCTCGACTGAAGAAGATATCCCTTGGAGTATAAAAGTTGTAGCTCCCGAACATTATGATATATGGGGTGTGAATATGTTCCTTGAGAAGACCGGGGAACGGAGTTGGCGTGCACCTGTCGGCTATGCTACCTGTTGTTGGAAAGGCCCGAACGGCCCCAGTGGTTCGCACCACGGACTTGAGCCCTTCCCCGAGCTGATCTTTATTCACTGGTTCTCCTTTGCTGAACAGAAGTACTACGCCAAATTGATCAAGGTGCCGCCGGACTTACAAGATCGTATGCGGGAGCCCGCGAGCTACAAAACCCAGGTGGACGTGAGGTCGGGGCCTCGTCACACGATGGCCATAGGCTTAGCTCCTGGAGGCACCGTAGTGGTCTGGATCATGAACCAGATCGGCAACGAGATCGAGGTGATGCGTATGCAGGCATCAGAGGGCTACGGTGATCCTTCTGACTTCACGGAACGCACGAAAGGCTATCTAAAACGTCACGGCGACTACCTCCAAGAACACGGCATACCAAAGGAAGGTTGGTAAGCGGGTACCCCTGCCTGCCGAATGCCTCTCGGTCAGGCAGGCTTTGTCCCCAGTATCTTGGTCCTCTGCGGCCGAAACCCCGCCGTTGCCAAAAGCGCCAGCACGACCGTTACACCGGCGGTAATGCCGAAGGCGGTGGGGTTCCACTCCAGATACAGCGAAAACCGGATCGCTTCCACTGCGTGGGTGAACGGATTGAACTGGCAGACCCAGTACAGCCAGGGGCTGGCTTCGTTCATTTTCCACAGGGGGTACAGCGCCGAAGACATGAAGAACATCGGGAAAATGACAAAGTTCATCACCCCCGCAAAGTTTTCCAGCTGCTTGATCCAGGTGGCAATTAGCAGGCCCAGTGCACCCAACATCAGGCTGGTTAGTATCAAGGCTGGCAAGATGGCCAGATAGCCCCACAATGGCGGCTCCACATCTACGAACAATGCCAGCATCAAAAATACATACACCTGCCCGACCGACACCACCCCCATCGCCAGTAACTTGGTCACCAGCAGGAAGGGGCGGGGCAACGGGCTCATCAATAGAACCCGCATGCTGCCCAGTTCCCGGTCATACACCATGGACAGAGCCCCCTGCATGCTGTTGAACAGGATGATCATCCCGCACAGTCCGGGGGCGATGTAGGTCTCGTAGGTGATGTAGGTCTGGTAGGGCGGAATAATTGAGATGCCCAGCACGGCCCGGAAGCCGGCGGCAAACACCACAAGCCACAGAAGCGGCCGGACCAGGGCACTGGCGAAGCGAGTGCGTTGTTGCCAGAAGCGCAACCACTCCCGCGTCTGGATGCCGACAAAACAGTGCCAGTAATGGGCCGCTTTCATGATTATCCTGCCCCCGTCAGCGAGTGAAACGTTTCTGCCAGGTCCCGGGTGCCTTCGGCTTTGCAAATGTCCTTGCCGGAGCCATCGGCCAGCAGTTGTCCCTGGTGCAGGATCAACACCCGGTCATCCTGTTGCACCTCCTCGATCAGGTGTGTCGCCCACAGCACGGTCAGGCGGGCCTCGTCGCACAGAATGCGCACATGTTCGTTGAGCGCTCTGCGACTAGCCACATCCAGGCCTACAGTGGGTTCATCAAGGAGTAGCAGAGAGGGTTCGTGAAGCAAGGCCCGGGCAATTTCCACGCGCCGACGGTGGCCGCCATTGAGCTTGCGCACGGGTTCGTTGGCGCGCTCCAGCAGTTCAAAACGAGCCAGCTCGCGATCCCCCCTCGTTCGGGCTTCTTTGCGAGATAAGCCGTGCAGCGCGGCGTGATACTGCAGGTTCTGGCGCACGGTCAAATCAAGATCCAGAGCGTTCTGCTGGAACACCACACCAATCTGGCGCATGGCCTCGGATGGCTGTTTTTTCAACGATTGACCGGCCAGCAGGAGTTCGCCTTGTTGGAGCGCCAGAAGCCGGGTTAACAAACCAAACAGTGTGGACTTGCCGGCGCCATTGGGGCCCAGAAGAGCGTGGAAACGACCAGAGGTCAGCGCGAAGCTGACCTCTTTGAGCACGGGCTTGTCGCCGTAGCGAAAGCTGATATTGCGGGCTTCAATGGTCATGCTGGTGTTATGAAGACCTGTCTCTTATACACATCTCCGAGCCCACGAGACG
>CAJXOQ010000015.1 GCA_913057975.1 uncultured Marinobacter sp. | reverse complement strand
GCACCATCTGGCACGGATTTGTCGCCGACATTGATGAAAAAAAGCGCTCTCAGCTTGCCCTCGCGGAGCGGGAGCAGCTGCTACGCACCTTCTTCGAACTGTCGCCAATCGGCATCCTTCTGACCGATTTCAGAAGCGGGAAAAACCATGATGTTAACACCGCGTTGCTGGAATACAGCGGTTACTCCTACTCCGAGTTCCTGGCGCTGAACTACTGGAGCGCAACGCCCGAGGATTACAGGGAGCAGACGCAACAGGCCATCACTGATTTGAAGGAACACGGGCGATTCGGGCCCATGGAACAGGAGTTTATCCGCAAGGATGGCACCCGGTTCCCGATCCTCCTCCAGGGCGTTCTGGTGGAGCGTGCCGGCAGCGAGCCACTGATATGGTCGCTGGTTGAGGACATATCAGAGCGCCGTAAGATTGACCGGATGAAAAACGAGTTCATTTCCACCGTCAGCCATGAACTACGAACCCCCCTGACCTCCATATCAGGCTCCCTTGGGCTGATCGCGGGCGGGGTTTTTGGCCCCCTGCCTGACAAGGTCAAAGCCATGGTGGCTATCGCGGCCCGCAATAGCGATCAGTTGCGACATCTGATTGACGATCTTCTCGATATGGAAAAACTGGTATCCGGTCAAGTGGATATGCAAATGCGCAGTGAAAACATCGGTACCGTTATTCAGGACAGTGTAGACCGACTCTCCACTTATGCCGTTGATCAACAGGTTTCCCTTCGGTTCGAAAACCACCATCCCTGGATCAACGCCGTTATTGATGCCCTTCGCCTGGGACAGGCGCTCGACAATCTGCTGTCCAACGCCATCAAGTTTTCCCCGCCGGAGGCCGAAGTTGTCATACTGACACACCTCCATGACGGTCTTTTTCGCATCGAAGTCACGGACTATGGCACCGGCATACCGGATGCCTTCCGACCCAGGATATTCGAAAAGTTCGCCCAGGCTGACAGCTCGGACACCCGTGGACGGGGCGGTACGGGCCTCGGGCTGGCCATTACCCGGGAGGTCATGTCTCAAATGGGTGGCGACGTGGGATTCAAGTCCACCGAGGGATACGGCTCGACGTTCTGGCTGGATATCAAACCCGATGAGAGTGATGGATAATCGATAGTGGCAGCAAAAACGCGTTCTAACGTGTTTCATCGTTTGATCTGGGCTGCAAGGCTGGGCGCCCTGCTGTTGGTTATTGTTGTCGCGGTTTCCCTTGATGCGTCCAGCTCTTCCAGCCACCGCAACGATGTCCGTCAGCATTGGCAGGAAAAGACGGATGAGATAGGCCTCAAGTTGCAAAGCACCATACTGCAGAACATTCAGACCGTGTGGGGGCTGGCCGCCAACGTCGCAATACAACCCGATATCGACGACCAACGGTTCCGGGAACTGGCGTCGGTCATCTTCAGCCTGGCGCCAGAACTCCGAAGCATTGGACTATCTCCGGATTTCGTGATTCGCCATGTCTACCCACTGGCCGGCAATGAGGCTGCGATCGGGCTCGACCTGACCACGCAGGGCTTATCGCCAGATCAAATCGAAATGCTGCTCAACACCCGTCGCGTGGTATTCACCGGCCCCATCAATCTGGTTCAGGGTGGGCAAGGGCTGGCTGGGCGTGTTCCCATATTCGAGCATGCCTCAGGCGATCTATGGGGTGTTGTTTCAGTGATACTGGACCTGCAGAAACTGTACTCGTCGATAGGGCTAGACACGTTGCCAGACGATTTCAATGTTGCGATTTCGTCTTCGGCCGACCTCAATGACACCCAGTCGGTTTTCTTCTCAACACGCCCGTTTCAATGGGAAGATCCGGTCACAAGCACGATACGCATGAGGGGCGCTACCTGGGTGTTGTTTGCCGAACCGGTTGGAGGCTGGCCAAACCACCCGAGCCAGCCCTGGATCTTCCGCGGCAGCCTGTTTGCGATGCTGATCATTGTCGGCGGTGCGGTTTTCTGGCTCACCAGCCTGATATCACGGGATCGCGAGATGCAGCGGCGGCTCTGGGGACTCTTCGAACTGGCACCCATGGGCATCGGGCTGTTCAGCGTCACCTCCAATCGACTGCTCCGGGCAAACCCAGCGTTCGAAAACCAGTTTGGCAGTTCCGTCCAGTCACTGGATTTCTTCGACCAACCGTTTGATGTCCATGGGGAGCCGCTGGCAAACAGGCCCAGGGTCCAGGAAACACTTGGGGAACATTCCAGACTCAGCGGCCTTGAAGGCTACTTCATGACGCCTGGGCAGGAACTGGCTCCCGTCATGCTCCACGGGCTGCAACTGGACGATGACGGCGACGAACCCGTTGTCTGGCTGATCACTGAGGACATTTCAGAGCGGAAGAAAGCCGACCACCTGAAGAGTGAGTTCATTTCCACTGTCAGCCATGAGCTTCGCACCCCATTGACCTCGATTTCCGGTTCCCTGGGGCTGCTGGCCAACAATGCCGTCGGCGAGCTGCCGGAGAAAGCCTCGGAACTGGCGCACATCGCCTATCGAAACAGCCAGCAGCTCACATTCCTGATCAACGACTTACTCGATATGGAAAAGCTTGTGGCCGGCAAAATGCCCTTCCATCGCGAGCACTATGTTCTACAAGATCTTGTCCACGAGGGTGTTGAAAACATCGCAACCTTTGCCCACCAGCGAGACATTCACCTTCAGGTGTCCGAACTGCCAGCCGTGACAGTTCATGTGGATCGTCAGCGTCTGAACCAGGCCATCACCAACCTGTTGTCCAACGCCATCAAGTTTTCTCCGGCAGGATCCTCCGTCGACATTTTCGCCAGCCATCGTGGAGAGTCGGTTCGGCTGTGTATCAGAGACCACGGTGAAGGTGTCGCCCCGCATTTTCGGGAGCATATCTTTCAGAAGTTCTCACAAGCCGATGCGTCGGACCGAAAAGCCCGTGGCGGAACCGGGCTCGGCCTGGCCATCACGCGGGAACTGATGACGCGCATGAATGGCACGGTGGACTATGAATCCGTTCCGGGCGAGGGAGCTACGTTCTGGCTGGAACTGCCAGTGGCGGGGTAATGGGTAACAGGGTATTGAGAGGCCCGGCAGGTTGCCCTGCCAGACCAACGCCAGACCAAACAGTCACGCCGACTTGAGCATCTCCCGCACGACATAGTGCAGGATACCGCCGTGGCGGTAATAGACCGCTTCGTTGGCGGTGTCGATCCGGGACAGCAGCTCGCAGGTCTCGGTCTTGCCATCCGGATAAGTCACCGTCATTTCAAGTGTCTGACCCGGCTTGATGTCACCGGACAGGCCCTTGATGCTGATGGTTTCCTCGCCTGTTAACTTCAGGCTCTTGCGGTCGACCCCGTCCTTGAACTGCAGCGGCATCACGCCCATACCGATCAGGTTGGAGCGGTGGATACGCTCGTAGGACTCGGCAACCACGGCCTTCACACCCAGCAAGCGAGTACCTTTCGCAGCCCAGTCACGGCTGGAGCCGGTGCCGTATTCCTTGCCGGCAATGACCACCAGGGGGGTGTCCTCTTCCTGATACTTCATGGCGGCATCGTATATGGGCATCTGCTCGCCGGTGGGGATGTGTTTGGTGAACCCACCCTCAACGCCGTCCAGCATCTCGTTCCGGATGCGCACGTTGGCGAAGGTGCCACGCATCATCACCTCGTGGTTGCCCCGGCGCGAACCGTAGGAGTTGAAATCTTTCGGTTCCACACCCCGCTCCTGCAGGTATTTCCCCGCCGGGCTGTCGGCTTTGAACGACCCGGCCGGTGAAATGTGGTCGGTGGTGACGGAGTCACCCAACAACGCCAGAATGTTCGCGTTCTTGATATCGTCGATAGCGTCAGGCTCTTCCTTCAAACCCTGGAAGAACGGCGGGTGCTGGATGTAGGTGGACTTGTCCGACCACTCGTACACCTTGCTCTCGGGGACCTTGATCGCCTTCCAGGTGGCATCGCCGTCGAAGACTTCGGCATATTCCTTATGGAACATGTCGGTTTTCACCTTCTCGACCGCTTCAGCGATCTCCTGCTGGCTTGGCCACAGGTCCTTCAGGTACACCGGATTCCCGTCTTTGTCGTCACCCAGAGGATCCTTGGAAAGGTCCAGGCGCACGTTGCCTGCCAGGGCATAGGCCACCACCAGCGGCGGCGAGGCCAGCCAGTTGGTTTTCACCAGTGGGTGCACCCGGCCCTCGAAGTTACGGTTACCGGACAACACCGAGGCCACAGTAAGATCACCATCGGCGATGGCCTTTTCAACGGCATCCGGCAGCGGGCCGGAGTTACCAATGCAGGTGGTGCAACCATAACCCACCAGGTTGAAACCAAGCTTGTTGAGATCGTCCTGGAATCCACCCACCTTCAGGTAATCGGTTACCACCTTGGAGCCCGGCGCCAGGGAGGTTTTCACCCAGGGCTTGGTCTCCAGCCCCCTTTCGACCGCTTTCTGGGCAATCAGGCCCGCAGCCATCATCACGCTGGGGTTGGACGTATTGGTGCAGGAGGTGATTGCTGCGATGACCACCGCGCCAGGGTCCAGCCGGGTCTTTGCACCGTTCATTTCCAATGGTTGACTGGCGGCATGCTCGTAGCTTTCCTGAACGCCCACAGCGGTTTGCCCGCCTTCGGATTCCAGCTTGCCTTCACGGGATTCCGCCGGGCCTTCGGCGGTTTCCATCAGCAGTTCAAACGAGGCCTTCATGTTCTTCAGGGCAACCCGGTCCTGCGGGCGCTTGGGGCCGGCGAGGCTGGCTTCGACGTCACCCATATCAAGTCCCAGGGTGTCGGTGTAGACCGGCTCCTGGCCGGGCTGGCGCCAGAGGCCCTGGGCTTTCGCATAGGCCTCCACCAGCTCAAGCTGGTCGTCTTCGCGGCCGGTCAGCTGCATGTATTTGATGGTTTGCTCGTCCACCGGGAAGAAGCCACAGGTAGCCCCGTATTCCGGCGCCATGTTGGCAATGGTGGCACGGTCCGCAACGGGCATATCTTTCAGGCCGTCGCCGTAGAATTCCACGAACTTACCCACGACACCTTTCTTGCGCAGCATTTCGGTGACGGTCAGCACGAGGTCGGTTGCAGTAATGCCTTCGCGCAGCTTGCCGGTAATCTTGAAACCGACCACTTCCGGAATCAGCATGGACACAGGCTGGCCCAACATGGCCGCTTCCGCTTCGATACCACCCACACCCCAGCCGAGGATGCCAAGGCCGTTGATCATGGTGGTGTGTGAATCTGTTCCCACCAGGGTATCCGGGTAGGCGATGGTTTTTCCGTCCTGGTCCTTGCTCCACACGGTCTTACCCAGATACTCCAGGTTCACCTGGTGACAGATACCGGTCCCAGGCGGCACCACGCGGAAATTGTCGAACGCCTGCTGGCCCCAACGCAGGAACTCATAGCGTTCCTGGTTGCGTTCCATCTCGATGGTAACGTTGTCCTTGAAGGCTGACGGATCACCATACTTGTCCACCATCACCGAGTGGTCGATCACCAGATCCACCGGCGACAGCGGATTGATCATTGCGGGGTCCTTGCCGGCTGACTTGACCGCTTCTCGCATGGCCGCCAGATCCACCACACCGGGGACACCGGTGAAGTCCTGCATCAGCACACGGGCAGGACGAAACTGGATTTCGGTATCGGATTTACGGTCTTTCATCCAATGAACCATCGCATCGATATGGCCCCGGTCCACGGTGGCGTCATCTTCGTTGCGCAGCAGGTTTTCCATCAACACCTTGAGGGAAAACGGCAACTTGTCGATGTTGCCAAGGGTGTCGGCAGCCTTGGGCAGGCTGTAAAAGTGATAGGTCTTGCCGCCAGCCTCCAGGCTGGAGAGGGTATTGAGACTGTCTTTACTCAGGCTTTGTTTCGACATGAGGTGCCTCCTTTTGATGATCCGAAGATTTCGGAAGGCTTAGCAGTAGCCTTTGCATCAGCGTACTGACCGCGGATGGCAATAGACTGATGCAAAGACCCTGATTTTGAAAGTCTCCTATAACTATTGCACCGATTGACCAGACTTCAACTGCGGTTCCGTGAATGTTCAGTATTGCGGCGGTGAATACCCCTATCCCCCTCAGGCCTGTCGATCCCCATAAAGCTGGGCGTAGAGCCCCTGGCGGGCGATCAGCTCGTCATGATGCCCTTCCTCGGTGATGAAGCCGTCCTCGAAAACGTAAACACGGTCGGCCTGTTTCACGGCACTCAGACGATGGGCAATGATCAGGGTGGTGCGTTGACGCAGGAAAGCCTCCAGATCCTGATGCAGTTGAAACTCGGTTTCGGCGTCCAGGGCGGAGGTGGCCTCATCAAGGATCACCACGGAGGGATCCGACAACACCATGCGGGCAATGGCCAGCCGCTGGCGCTGGCCACCGGACAAACGCACCCCCTGACGGCCAATCATGGTATCCAGTTGCTGAGGCATGTCCGCCACGGTCCCGTCCAGCTGGGCGATGGCCAGGGCCTGCCACAGTTCGGCGTCGGTCTTGTCCCGGCCCAGGGTGAGGTTCTGTCGCACGGTGTCGTTGAACAGGGCCGGGTGCTGTAGCACGGTGGCCACGTTCTCCCGCAGACAGGGGAGCCCGATGCGCTGGACCGGCACACCACCCAGCAGCACCTGCCCCTGCTGCTGTGTGTACATACCCAGAATGACCTGCACCAGAGTGGATTTTCCGCCGCCACTGGCGCCCACAACCGCGACTTTCTCTCCCGGTTCAAGATGGAGGTCAATGCCCTTGAGCACGGATTCCTCACCGTAGCTGAAGTGGATGTCCTTCAGCGTCAGGCCAACGGTGTGACGATCCCTGAAGGGGTTTTCCAGCGCCGGGTAGCGGGGCTCCTCCTCCAGCTCCAGCAAGCGGTTGATGCGCGCCAACGCCGCATTGGCGGCGAACCAGGCGTACTGCATATTCAGCATTTCCTGTACCGGCGTGAGCATAAACCACAGGTAACCAAAGATGGCGAACATCATGCCGATGCTCAGGTCGCTGAACAGGACCGTCACCATCGCGGCCGCGCGGAAAGTGTCGACACCAAACTGGAACAGCGCAAAGCTGGCGCGGGTGGCGGCGTCGCTGCGCCATTCCAACTGTATGGCATGGTCGCGAACCGTGCGGGCGCGGCTGATCAGCTGGCGCAGGTAGTGCTGTTCCCGGTTAGCCGCCCTGAGCTGGTGGATTGCGTCCAGAGTTTCCGTCAGGTCACCCTGGAAGTCCTCGTAGGCGCTATTCTCCTGGCGTTTGAGTTCCTTGACCCGTTTGCCAATGAGCATGGTGGCGAAAATCACCAGCGGATTGAACAGCAGGATCAGCAGTCCCAATTGCCAGTGAACCCACATCAGCACGATGGCGGTTCCGGTGACGGTCAGGCTCGCCACCAGGAAACGGCTGATGGTGGTACCCAGAAACTGGTCGATGGTATCCAGGTCGGTAATAAAATGACTGGTGATGCCGCCCGAGCCACGGGTTTCGTACTCCGACATGGCCACCCGCTGCAGCCGGCCCAGCAGTCGGGAACGGATACGGAACACCACATCCTTGGAAATCTTGGAGAACTCACGGGACTGAAGCACGTTGAAGGTGAGCGACAACGACCTTAGCAGAAACGCTGCTACCACCATCAGGCCGATGTAAACCACCGGCAGGTGCCATGTTTCGGGTAGCATCGTCTGCATTACGGGCAGCACCGGGCCGGCCTCATCAAGCAACACTTCGTCCACCAGTACCGGCAACAGCAGGGGAATAGGCACGCTGACCACCGTGGCCAGCATGGCGAGCATGTTCGCTCTCACCAGCCGCGGCTTGTGTTTGAGGGCCAGGGACAGAATGCCCCGCCAGGTGTACCGGTTGTCGTTGCGACCCGTGCTGTCCGGCCCGACTGCTTTCAGATCCGCCGCCTGCTCCAAGAAACCTCCGTTAATGCGATGCCACCCACACTGGTACGCTGCAAATTCGGTGACAGTCTACCCGACCTTCTGCCATCATTGCCCCTCAAACCCTCGATGTACCAGAACCGGGCCCATTGTGAAACACGACTGCCATTACCACCCCGGCGAACCCGCAAAATGGCATTGCGGTGACTGCCAGATACACTACTGCACCCGTTGCATGCCGGATGCGGACACCCGAAAACAACACGCCTTGTGCCCCCACTGCAGTCGTGCCATGCGCTATCTCGGTGCCGCCACGGAGGCCGTGCCATTCTGGAACCGGATCGGTGCTTTCTTCCGCTACCCGTTCCACACCGATCCGCTGATGGTTATTGCCATTTGTACGCTGGTGCCCTTGGTCGTCAGCGGCAACCTCATCGGCCTGATTATCACGCTGGTGCTGGCCCTGGCACTGTTGAAGTATACCTATGCCGTTATCAGCCACACCGCCGAGGGTCATATGAAACCGCCTCCGGTAGCAGTGGCGTTCACCGGCAGCGGGTTTGACATTGTGATCCTGCAGTTACTGGTGTTTGCGCTTATGGGCGGCATGGTGGCGGCCGCTGCCATGGTCGGCGGGCCGCTGTTGATGTTCCTGGCCGTGGCCTTCGTGATACTGGCCCTGCCCGCCAGCATTATGGTGCTCGCCATGGAGCGCTCGGTCATGGCCGCGGTGAACCCCATGAACCTGGCGGTGCTGATCTCGCGCATCGGCACGCCCTATTTCCTGCTGTATGGCTACCTGATCCTGCTGACCCTGGCGTCCGGGGCGGCCCAGGATTTCGCCCTCACCCACTTCGCTCCGGGTGTTGCCCGCACACTGGCGGGCTTTCTCAACAGCACCTTTACGCTGATTCTGTTCCACATGCTGGGTTACCTGCTGTTCCAGTACCAGGAGGAGCTGGGCTTTGCCAGCGATCTGCAGGATGACGAAAACGCCGGCGAAATGCAGAACCGCGACCGCACCCATCGGTTTGACGCCGACATTGACATGAACCTGAAGGACGGCAACTACGACCGGGTCCAGTCGATGCTCAAGGAAGCCCTGAAACGGGATTCCCAGAACGCCTTTCGGTTGGGACAGTTGCATCAGCTGCTGACCGCCCGTAATGATATTCCGGAGCTGTATCGGTATCACCCCCGATTGCTGAACATGCTGGCGGAACGGAACGACGGCGAGGGTATCGCGGCGTTACTGGCAGCTATCGAAACCGTGGAGCCGGGGTTCCGGCTGGAGGACCCCGAACTGTCAGTGCGCTGCGCCGGTTGCCTGTATCAGCGCGGGCATTTCAAACCGGCACTGAAGTTACTGCAGGACTTCCACAAGCGTTTCCCGGACAGCGAGGAACTGGCACCGGCCTATCTGCTGGTCGCCCAGGCGCTGGCGAACGGTCTGGGGCAGTGGGAAAAGGCCTCGGCGTTCCTGAATTTCGTCAAAAAGCGATGCCTGAACCATCCCCTGCACGAGCAGGTCGATGTGTACCTGCAGCAGGTTGAGAACCGGGAGCCATTGAAAGGCCCGAAGGCTTCTTTCGCAGTTCAGGAGTAAGGGAGTCAGGCCGATTGTTGGGGAGGCTTTTCCAAAACCGTGCGTAGCCATGGATGGCGGAGCCGAGCGTACATGGATGTATTCACAGCGTGTTTTGGAAAAGCCTCCCCAACAATCGGCCGTCCAACCGTGAGCTAGCTTTCTTGTAACAACTGCCTGTAGTGGCGAGCCTTGGGCGTCATCTCGCGCTTTTCGAACTCCTCGGCCAACAAGCGGCAGGCTTCGCTGGCCAGGAGCTGATCACCGGCACTGCGCAGGCGTTCGAAGGCTTTCTCCGCGGCTTTCAGGTCATCATTACGAAGGCAGGTGAACAACACCCGGTTGTGGTCCTCTGCGTCGAGCGGGGCATGGCCCTCGCCTTTGCCCAGGTATTCCTGCCAGATTTCGACCATCCGCTCGGGCTGGCGACGGCTAAGGGACTCGTTCATCAATTCCTGCGTCCGGTCGCGGTATTGTGGCAGGTCCGGGCGCAGTTTCGCCAGCTGATATAAGTGCTCCAACAGGATAGTGCGGTCCGGGTAGTGTTCTCTCAGCGCCTCGAACTGGCGCCGAGCCAAGTCGAAATCCATGCGGCCGAGGCTGGCCATGGCTTGGCTGTAGCCGGTGGTGAAACGTTCGTCCTGCTCATCTTCCTCTGGTTCGAAAAACTCTTCCTTCACCTGCAACCAGCTCTTGCCCAGCAGCCAGACCATACCCGCGCCGGCCACCAGGCCACCCGCGTGGGCCATGTAGGCAATGCCCGTGGCCCCGGCGAACCAGTAATCGTAGATTTCCTTGCCCAACCACACGGGCAGGATCGCCAACGCCGGGGCGCGAAAATAATTGAAGTACACACCAACGAAATAGAAGAAGCGGATTTTCTGCAGCCCGTAGATGGTTACGTACATGCCCATGAGCCCGGAGATGGACCCGGATGCACCCACCAGGGGTATGTAACTGCCCATGGAGAACGCGGTGAACACCACACCCGACAGAGCGCCACACAACAGGTATGCCAGCAGGAAACGCCCTGCCCCCAGGGCCTTCTCGACGGTAAACCCCAGCAGGAACAGGAACACCAGGTTGCCAATAATGTGGCCCCAACCGCCGTGGAGGAACTGGTAGGTAATCAGCGTGTAGAGAGAAAATTCCGCGGGCACCAGCCCCAGCTGATTGGCGCTGAGCCTGTCCATCAGTTGGGTCTGAATGTCCCCCCGCTGCTCCAGCCACAGGCGGCGCTCGGCCGGCGCCCAGAGCCTGTCCCGGTTCTGCAGCATGTACTGGTAAAACTCACGGTCCGCCAACAGGCTGTAGGCAACCCACAGGTCCCCGCCCTCTTCCTGCAGTTTCTGGAAATTCTGCAGGTCGTAGACCCGATTCTGATTGTCTTCAAACTCGATCTGGCGCTCGAGGTAGTCCTCGTATACCGGGGCTTCCAAAGACTTCAGGTCCGATTCCAGATACTGCTCAACCGCTTCTTCAATCAGCCGGTTGTCGTCGCCCTGGTAAAAGAAGAATACCAGCAGGCAAGTCGTGATCAGCCCGAGGGTAACCCAGGGTGGGCGCTTCCAGTTCACGGTGTTTTCGGCGGGGATAATCAGCATGGGCCGTCACAATTCATCATAATTTGTCCCTTGAGAGGTGCTTTTTACCACAGCATGGCCAGTTTTTCGCGTTGTAATGAATCCTGAAGCGGTTTAGCCGGCCACGGGCAAAACAAACTGTGCGCGGCACCACAAACAGGCTACTCTGCGGTTGTCACACGATGGTCATACAAATGACATTCAATCAGGGCAGCCGCAAAGGGGCGAATCGCACGATGCTCGAAACGAGCACGAAGTATGGGTTTCGACCAATCGCCAATTGCCGTTGTCCCGGCCACAGCTAATAGTTGCCGGGACAACAAGAAAAACAGGACGTGCAACCAAGGAAACTGCCATGACTGTACTCATACTGGACAACCCGGATCTACTTGCCAGAGCGGCCATCGAATCAGGCTTGCCAATGCCCTCACTGGCATCGGACGACACACCCCGCAAGCCACACCGGCTACGGTTCCACTACGGTTTCAACAAGCATCGCCTGGATGAGCAGGACCTGGCCATCCTGCGCCAGCACGCGCTTTACCTGCGACACAACCCGGGCGCTACGGTGCGCATCCATGGCCATGCCGATAATTTCGGCGTTAGTGAATACAACCATTTCCTGTCCCGCCTGCGGGCTAGCAGCGCGGCGAAAGTACTGATTCGCGAGGGCGTCAGGGAAAGCCAGATTCTGGTGAGCGGCTGGGGCAGCGATCGCCCCCTGGCGCGCCCGGAAGACCACGCCGCCAACCGCCGGCTGGAACTGGAATACGTCACCATGGAAATGGCACGGGCGCTCTAGGAGCCCGGCCTTACAAATAAAAGATCCGGGGGCCGCGTCGCCCCCGCGGGAGACTCAGCCGTAGACCTGGAACACATTCCAGAGCAGCAATACGGCAATGGCGAGGATGCTAACCCAGGTCAACAGGATACCTGCCATACGGGCGATATGGGGGCCACCCCGGCCATTGATCATGCCGAAGGCATGCAACACTCGCCCCACCACAAAGGCCATCCCTGCCCAGTACACCAGCCCACTGGAAACCCCGTTCAACTCGGCAATCGCCAGCATCACCAACCCCAGGGGGGCGTATTCCACCAGATTCGCCTGGGCACGGACAGCCGCCTCGAAGTCCCGGTCGTCGGTGACGCCCAGGCTCTTTTTATATTTCAGGCGGAAACGGGAAACCATCCCCGACAACACCAGCAACAGCAGCCCGAGAACGGCCGCAAAAACGGCAGAGACAGGTACGATCATAATCAGGACTTCTTGATCGCGCTGACGACGGCCAACAGCAACACGGCACCCACTGTGGCGGTAACCAGTTCACCAATGGCGCCTTGCGCAGCCAGGCCCAGCAGGCGAAAAACGAAACCGCCCAGAACAGACCCGACAATACCGATACCGATGTTAGCCAGTACGCCGAAGCCTCGGCCCTTCATGATCAGGCCGGCCAACCAACCCGCCACACCACCAATAATCAGGAACAGAATCAGATTCATAGTATGCATCTCCGAGCAGCGAAACAGTCCCCGAAAGACTGCCCTGTTTTACCCGGCGCTTCAAGCACTTCCGCAGGGAGGCAGGCAGTTTCGTGGGACACGTTCAGGCGGTAGGTTCGAGGTCCGCGATGGCCGTTTCCATTTGCTGGCGGCACTGGGCCATCAACTGGGGAATATCCGCAACCGTGAGCCCTGCGGTTTCAACCGGCGGAAGCACCCGGATAGCCACCGGTTCGCGACGGCCGGACCACCCCAGGGTACGATCATAATACTGGCTGGCGCAGACCATGGTGATGGGCGCACCGGAAGCAATGGCGGCGTGAAAAGCCCCTTTCTTGAATGATTGCAGACCCCGGCCGCGGCTGCGGGTGCCCTCTGGAAAGACCCAGAGGCTCTTGCGGTCACGGCTGATCGCTTCGCTGGTCGCCTGCATCACCGCAACAGCCTTGTGGGAGCGTCCCCGGTTGAGGATGACGTTGCCTCCGAGCCAGAACACCTGGCCAAAAAACGGGATCCATATCAGCGATGATTTGCCTACCGTGACGGTGCGGGGAGGCAGCAAATCCCCCATCACGAACAGGTCATCGTTGTGCTGGTGATTGGCAATAACGACCGTGGGCCGGTCCTGCGGCATGTTGCCGGCCCCTTCCAGAGGGCGCTCCATGCCCAGGAGAAAACGACCGACATGGGCAATCGTTCGTGCCAGCAAGCGGTTATTGTTCGGATTAAATGGCCGGGCAACATACAGAACCAGTGCAAACAGACAGATGACCGGCACCATCAGCCAGGCCAGCAGCTTTCTTGGCATTCCCATTAACGACAACCCTGATGCAATTTTTGGCGCACAAGTGTACGCCAAAATCAGGTTCCGGCAACAGCCTCTCGGGCCAGGGCGTTATCGGCTTGATTGGTCGTCACCAGGGACTCGGCTGTGGCCTCCACCACATAGCGTAGCGGACCGTTGTTCTCAAGGCCATCAAAGGGATAACAAGTCACCAGCAACAGCGAATCCCTGGGCAATTGTGCGGTATTGATTTGCTCGTGCCGGCTATCGACAACGCGAATACGGTCCACCCGGAACGAACGCCAGTTGCCATTGCGATCCTGCAATTTTACCCGGCTGCCGGTTTCCAGGTGCTGTAGGCCCCGGAAATGCGTATCGCGATGGCCCGCTATTACCACTGGGCCCGCCCGGCCGTCGTTCCCTAGCACCTGTCCCGGCCCGAAGGCCAGGCTTTCACCGTGCGCGCCGTCCAACACGATCAGTGACTGTCCTGTTTCAGGCACCATCAAGCGGGCCACTGGCCAGGTGTCTGCCCAGGGCCAGGGCCGGGTTTCCTGCTGCCGTGCCTGGCTTTCAGCCCAGGCCAGTTCCAGAAGTTCCTGCGCCACCAGGGCCTTGAACGGGATCCACAGGCCAACTGCGAGGACAGTCGCGAACGTCGTCGCCAACAGGAGGATCAATCGGTTCATGGGTATACCCTCCGCTTCAGGAGCATGATCGCAGCCGAGAACATCAGACCAAGCAGGCCAATGGCGATCAGCAGAGGAGACATGGTTGCGGTCTGGGGGTATCGCAACATGGTGCCCTGGCTCCCGGCGGGCAGCAGTGTGGGCACGCTGTCGGTTTCCAGGGCCTCCTGCGACGGTCTGGACGGAGTTTTGTCCTGGGCCAGGAAGCTTGTGTACTTTGTCATCAACTGATGTTCCAGCCCCAGACGGATCACATGCTGTTGCGCGTCGTCATCAATCTGGCCGGTCAGCCCAATGTCCATCAGGCTATCGATTTTCTGTTTTGCCCAATGACGGTGCAGACCCTTGCCGTTGGCGGCCTGTTCGAGGCTAAGCGACTGTTGCCATTGACTGCCATCCGGAAGACGCCCGGAAACGTCGAGTGCGCCTTCAGCCGGCAAGCCACGCACAACCTGCACCATGGGCTCCCCCCTGAACAGATCGCCAATTCGGCCAGGGAAGGCTTCGGTTGCAGCTGCCTGGCCCGGCCAACTCACTGCGATATCGGTCAACACTGGCGCCTCCATCTTACCGAACAGCTCGTCCAGCGGGCGGGCCACATCCGACAGGTCATTGATGGCGGTGTAAGTGCCGCGGCCATAACGTGCAGCTTCACGCATGAAGTGCATGTTGGGGGCAGAACCGATACCCACGGTGAACAGCCGGCTGCTGCCCAGCCCATCATGAATTTTCCCGAATAGCGCGTTTTCATTACCGACAGCGCCATCGGTAATAAACACCACCTGCCTGACCCTGGCGCGGGACTCCTCGACACCATCACCGGTCGTCTCGAGCGCAGCATCCAGTGCCGGAGCCATCTCGGTACCACCATCGGCGTTCAGCCCTTTCACGTAACGACGTGCCCGGGCAAGGTTGTTGCCATTGGCGGGAACCGCCTCCATAAACAGTGAATGGGTCTGACTGTTGAACTGGATGACGTTGAAACGATCATCGGCATCGAGTGTATCCAGACCCCGCAACAACGCCTGCCGGGCCTGACGGATGGATTCGCCAGCCATGGAACCGGAGGTGTCGATCACGAACACCAGCTCCCTTGGCAGGTGCTGTTTTCCATTGACGCCGGGCACCACCAACGCCAGCAGGTAGTCCTCACCCTGCCACTGCTCCTGGAAAACGGCGGCTGCGGGTTCCATGCCCCGGGCAGGCGCCCAGCGCACGATAAGATCACGGTCCATCAGCACGGCCCGGGATTCCGGCGCCACCTCCACGGTGTTGCCGTTCCAGGTACTGGTCACGCGATGACTGGGGCTCGACACACGGCTCACCGGCAGGCCGGCGTTGATTTCCAGGGCAATGGTTGCGCGATGGCTATCCGGACCCACATCTTCGGGCCGCACCGTGAACGGGCTGATCTGGTCGGCATCCGGCACTGCCGAGGTGGGCGTGGCCCAACCACCCGACCACTGCGCCGGCTCGTTGTCCAGTGCCTGGCCAGGCATGTAGCGCGGTGTCAGCGTGGTCGGCAGGCGCAGTTCGAACTCGCCGGACTGGTAACGCACCGCCTGCTGGTAGTTGAGTTCAACCGTGATGGTTTCTCCGGGGGGAATATTCGCCATACGGGTGGTGAACAGGTTGGGCCGTTGCTGGTCTACCCGGGCCACCTTGCGGCCCTCCTCCTTCGCCTTGGCGTACTGGCGTTTGGCCTCCTGCTTTTCGTGAATCTCGCCGACAATCACCCGTTCGCCGGCGGTCATGGTCATGCCGTACACACTCGCATTTTCCGGCAACGGGAACACGAACACGCCTTCCCGCCACTGCTGGCTGGTATTACGGAAGCTCTGGCGCAAGCGGGTGTCGGCAATCAGGCCGCTGACGGTTACGCTATAGTCTGTGTTCAACAGGGTTGCCGAGCCCAGTCGCTGACCGGCATCATCGACAAAATGAAACTCACCGGCGCCTTCGCGTCCGGTTTCGGAGGCCTCTGCGTACACCGGGTGCACAAACAGGAAAAGCAGCACTGCCAGCCACAGGGAAATGCCCTCCAGCCAGCGTCGAAGCCGCGGAGAGGCCTTGCTCTCCGTCATACCAGCACTCTGATTCGGGGCGGCTGATGAATAGGGTCCCAGGTTGGTCAACAGCATTGTTTCGCTTCCTTGTATCACTGTGGTTGAAAAAGCACGCCTGGTGGCAACTGGCGACTATTTCAGCCCATGGAAGCGGCGATCCGGTGCCACAATCTGGCGATCCGGCGATAGAAAAATGATGAATTGTGGCAAACCCTCTGCTTTACCTTGTTCTGGTCACAGGCCATGGTTAAATAGGAACCCGTATTAACAGGGGAATGGTTGCAGGCTATGAAGCGACACATCGTGCTGATTGAAGATGAACCCGCCATCCGGGAAAACTACCGTGACGCGTTCGAGCGCCGGGGATACCGGGTGTCTGCCTATGGTGACCGCAACAGTGCCTTCCAGGTATTGCGCACCGCCCTGCCGGACCTGGCCATTATCGACGTGGGACTGGGCGATGAGCCCGAGGGCGGCTTTACCCTGTGCCAGGACCTGCGCAGCCTGTCCAAAACCCTGCCGATCATTTTCCTGACCGCCCGCGACAGCGACATCGATTCCGTTCACGGCCTGCGGCTGGGTGCCGATGACTATGTCACCAAGGACATGAGCATGGACCACCTGCTGGCCCGGGTTACCGCTCTGCTGCGCAGGGCAGATGCCTGGGCCGAGGCCCTGAAGCAACCGGATGAGGTGGTGCACCGTGGCCGCCTGGCATTAAACGTGGACCGCATGACGGCAGAATGGAATGACCAGCCCATCGACCTGACCGTCACCGAATTCTGGATGCTGCATTCGCTGGTTCAGCACCCGGGCCACGTTCGCAGCCGCGACCAACTGATGGAAGCCGCCAGCACGGTACTGGACGACAATACGGTGACCTCACACATCAAACGTATACGCCGCAAGTTCCTGCAGATCGACGACGCCTTCGATGGCATTCACACCGCCTACGGCATGGGTTACCGCTGGAACGCCCATGAGGCCTGAGTTTTGACCCTTAAGCGCCAACTCTTCATTGCCAGCCTGCTGATGCTGCTGATTCCCTGGGCGGGCCTGCAGTTCGTGCTTGAGTTGGACCAGGCCCTGCGTGACCAAGCCGCCCGTCAATTGCAGAGCCAGGCTGGACGCACGGCCGGTTTTGCAGCGGAACAACTTACCGGGACCCCAACGATTGCTGCGGGTACCAACGTTATCTACGCCGACCTCCTGTCCCGCAGCCCGAATCTGGATGGCTACGGCGACGACTGGCCCGGATATGATGAGGAAGAATCCCGACAGCAGTGGCAAGGCACACAACGGGCCATCGACAAAGACGGACCCGAGTTATCCTGGCAGGCAGCCGTCGATCAAACCCATCTCTACCTCCTGATTCGTGTCAGCGGCAGAACCGCTGACTTCTTCAACCCCGGCAAACCCCGCCAACCCCATGACCAGATCCAACTCCAGGTTATCGGTGATAAGCAGACGACGCGGCGCCTGATCCGAACTCAGGCGCCAGGGGCCATCAATGCTATTGACCCGGAGCGCGAAGGGGCAACCGACTATCGCATCAGCGGCTACTGGCAGGCGGTCAGCAACGGCTACCAGGCTGAATTGAGAATGCCGCGTCCGGCACCCTCGTCCCGCCTTGGTTTTCAGGTGACATGGCCTACGGAAAAGCCGGTAGCCACCGGTGATGGACGTGTCTCTGCCGGTCCCACCTCGGCGCACATCGTCACCCGAATGCCACAACTCGAAAACCGACTTGCGGCCATGATTGCTCCGGGCCAGGGCACCTGGGTCCTGGAGCCGGACGGCTGGGTGATCGCTCGTCAGACACGCGACTCCGAAACCGACGAGGCTGAATTCGACAGCCTCAGCCCACTGCAGATCCTGGAACGCATCAGCCTGAACGGCCTGCGGGCACTGGTGAGCTTCTACCAGCCCGAGCCTTCACCACTGAATGCGGAAACCCATCGCATGGACGCTGGGGAACTGCCATCACAGGGGCTGGTTCGTCACCGGGAAGGCGACACCTACATGCTGGTGAAACAATCATTGGGCGATGGCCGGACGCTGGTACTGGAAGAATCACTGGACCAATTGCTGGCGCTGTCCGGCAGCACCCTTGGTTCGGTCATTTCCCGCAGCGTGTTATTGATCATCGGCCTGATGCTGGTTCTGCTGGGTTACGCCAGTTGGCTGTCCTGGCGCATTACCCGACTGCAGCGGGCGGTCAGCGCCAGCATTGACGACGACGGCCGCGTATTGGGCACCCTGCCACCCGCAAAAGCGAAGGACGAACTGGGCGACCTGTCACGGCAATTCAGCCAAATGGTGGACCGCCTTCAGGGCTACACAGACTATCTGGAGAGCTTCTCCCGGCGCCTGTCCCACGAACTGAAAACCCCCGTGGCGGTGGTACGTTCTTCCCTGGAGAATCTGGGGCAAACCACAGACCCGGCTGATCAGGCCAGTTACATCGAACGAGCCCGTTCCGCCACCGACCGCCTCAGCCAGATACTGCAGGGCATGAGCGAGGCAGCCCGGCTGGAGCAAAGCTTTGACCACGCCGAAAAGGAAACCTTTGACCTGGCCGAAGTCGCCTCCCAGACCACCCTCGCCTATCAGGAACTGGACCCCGACCACCGTATTCACTACGTCGGACCGGCCAACGGTTGTCGGTGCCACGGTTCCCCGGAATTGCTGGTGCAGCTTCTGGACAAACTGGTGGACAATGCCCGGGATTTCACACCAGAGCAGGGAAACATTGAAGTACGGCTGACGCAGAACGCCCGACAACTGGAACTGAGCGTGTTCAATGAAGGTTCCTCCCTGCCGGAGAACCTCGCCAGTGATATTTTCAGCCCCTTCGTGTCCGTGCGAACCGGCCATCAGGAAGGACACCTGGGCCAGGGCCTGTTGATCGTCAGGTTAATTGCCGAGCACCACAACGGCCAAGTGATGGCCAGCGATGATACCGGTGGCGTGCGTTTTACAGTGCTTTTGCCGTCCCGCCCGCGACCAGAGTCGTAAGCCACAAGTCGTCTTTCGGAACGACCCGCGAGCCTTTATTGTTCCGTTGTAGGCCCCTCAATCGTCGTCAAAGGACCAAGCCTTGAACCCGCCGCTCACACAGCTGGATCTGCACCCTCTTCGGGCAGAGCTCTACAACGAGCTCCATTCCCGGCCGTTCCACGTGCTGCCATGCCCGGCGCAGGTTACCCACATTGCCCTGCTAACCACCCCGGAGCAACGGGCCGTCCAGTTCCGACACTGGCAAGACCTGCACATCATGCTGGGGCAACCCGAACCACTGGAGGACGTCAGCTGCTACGAGGCCACCTTTGGCTCCCTGCGTATCCGGCGTGAAATGCACATGGAGTTTGCCTCCTACACGTTTATCAATCTGGGTATTGGGGACGACCATCAGCCCTTCCAGGATACCGGCATCTCGTCGCTGCCCAAGGGATGGCTCGAGAAGCTCACCGGCACCGTTGTGGCCGCCTTTCATATTGACCTGCAGCAAGCCTCAAACGGCCCGGAAACCGACCTGGCGCAAATCCGCCACTGGTTCGAGGGAGAACGACTGGTGGGCAGCAGCCCCTGGGAAGGGAAGGCCCGGGTGTGGGGCACCTTCCGACTTCATAGCGATGGGTTTGGGCGCTTCATGGTTCTCAACCGGGACATGTCCGACAGCCAGCTCGGCCGGCTGACCCAACGCCTGATGGAAATCGAAACCTATCGCCTGATGTCATTGCTGTCGCTGCCACTGGCACGGGAGATGACACCCTCGCTGAACGACATGGACCAGCAACTGGCGGTGATAACCCAGTCCCTGGCGGACAACCAGGACATCGATGAACGTGAGGTACTGGCGGATCTGACCAACATCGCAGCCCGCATCGAAGCCTTCCGCGCCCACGCCACCTTTCGCTTCTCAGCGACACGGGCCTATCACCAGCTGGTACTGACCCGCCTGGAAGAGCTGCGGGAGGATGAGCTTTCGGGACACCTCACCATCACCGAGTTCATGACCCGGCGGCTGACACCGGCGGTGGAAACCTGCGAATCGGTGAAGGAGCGCCTGGAGGACCTGTCGCGCAGAGTTGACCGGGCCTCGGACATGGTCCGTACGCGGGTGGAGCTGGCCATCCAGAGCCAGAACCAACAGTTGTTGAGCTCCATGGACCGGCGCTCAAAAATCCAGTTGATGATGCAGCACACAGTGGAAGGGTTTTCCGTGGTGGTCATCAGCTACTACCTGCTGGCACTGCTGAAGCTGGCGCTGGAGTCCGCCGATGACGCCGGATTCGACGTCAACACCTCGCTGGTTCTGGGCATTGCCATACCGGTTGTGCTGGGCCTGGTGTTCATCGGCGTGCGGATGATTCACCACCGGTTCATCAGGCTGGCGCGGCGGCAGTAACCAGTTGCCTACTGGCCAAAGGCATCCGGGTCGCCGGCAAACTGGCGGTAGAACTGCTGCGCCGTGCGGCCGTTACGGGCACCCCGGCTGGTGGCAAAGCGAATGGCCTCAAGATGCAACGCCTCGCGATCACTCACTTGGGGAAACAGGGCATCAATGGCCTGCAGGTATACATCCTGGGGAAAACCATAGAACGACAACTGCAGCCCAAACCGGTCCGCCAGGGATACCTGCTCCTCGATGGCCTCCGCCGGATGGAGTTCGCCGCCGCGCATCTCGCTTTTCAGGTTATCGTCCATGAACTCCGGCATCAGGTGCCGGCGGTTAGACGTGGCGTACACCCTGACGTTCTCAGGCGGCAGCTCCAGCGAGCCTTCCAGCACACTCTTCAACGCCTTGTAACCAGACTCGCCCACTTCAAAGGAAAGGTCGTCGCAGAAGATCACGAACCGCCAGGGCAATTCAGCGATGTCGTCGACGATCTCCGGCAGGTTCACCAGATCGTCCTTGTCCACCTCGATCATCCGTAGCCCCTGCTCCCGATACCGGTTAAGCAGCGCCTTGATCAGCGATGATTTGCCGGTGCCCCGGGCTCCCCAGAGCAACGTATTGTTCGAGGGTTCACCGGCCAGGAAGCGCTCGGTGTTGCGGGCCAGGGCCGTCTGCTGTCGCTCGATGCCGGTCAGGTCGGCCCAACCCACCGGGTCGAGCCGCCGAATGGCCCGCAGTCCCTGACGGTGGCGGCGCCACACGGCGGCGGGCGTCTCTGCCCAGTTGATGGCGTGATCTGTCGACATAACACCTATTTCCTGTTCCGCGTTTATCACGAATATGAAACACTGGAGCCCTATACCGGACACACCCCAAAAAGGAGACTTTACCGCAAATGGCCGTTAAATCCGTCGCTCTGGTCGCCCACGACAACAAAAAGAGAGAACTGGTGGACTGGGTCGCCGACAACCAGACACGCTTTGCCTCCCTCCGACTCTACGCCTCCGGCACCACTGGCCGGTTGCTCAAGGAAAACCTGGGCCGGGACGACATCCATTGCCTGCTCAGCGGCCCGCTCGGAGGCGACCAGCAAATTGGCGCCAAGATCGCGGAAGGGGAAATTGACCTGCTTGTGTTCTTCTGGGACCCGCTGGAACCCCAGCCACACGACCCGGACATCAAGGCCCTGCTACGCATTGCTGCATTGTGGAACATTCCCGTCGCCTGCAACCGGGCCACCGCTGAGTTCATCCTGACATCCGCCTATATGACGGATGATCAGCACCAACCGCAAAGGCCGGATTTCTCGAGTTACACCGGCCGCTCCGTTAACTGAGCGGCTTTCTGGCCAGGAACACCGTGTTGGTGGACTCCCGATTCTGGAACGGGTTGTAGAACGACACCACCTTCGCTTCCACATCCGTGAACAGAGTTCGCAACACGTCCATGAACGGCTCGTCCGGCGGGTCGTTGGACCACATGGCGAAGACGCCGCCAGGGCGCAGGTGGGCCGCCATTCTGCCTAAGCTTTCAGCATTGTAGAAACTGGCATTGGACTCGTTCAGGAGGGCTCTGGGGGAATGGTCAATGTCCAGCAGGATGGCGTCAAACACCCTGCCCGGGGTGTCGGTATCGAAACCGGATTCCGATACCGCCAGATCGAAGAAACTGCCCAACACATAGCGACAACGTGGGTCGGCATTCAACACTTTACCCAGGGGAACCTTTTCCTGCTGGTGCCAGTGGATGACCGTATCGAGGGCATCCACGACCAGCAGCTCGCTCACGCGCTCATGTTTGAGGGCCGCTTCCGCGGTGTAGCCCAGCCCCAGGCCGCCGACCACCACCTTTAATTGTTCGCCCTCAACGGCATTCAGGCCCAGGTCCGCCAGGGCGACTTCCGCGTCCACAAACATGCTGGACATGAGAAATTCTTCACCCAGCTTCACCTCATAGATGTCCCGGTCACCCAGCGCCGGAATGCGACGGCGGCGAAGCGTGATCTCTCCCAATGATGAGGGTTGGCTGTCGATCTGTTCAAACAAAAGGCCCATGGTCGTTCCCATAACGTACTGAGGTGGCGACATCCTACCATCACGCACCAGCAATAGCAGGCCACGAATCACCTCGTCATTGGGCAACCAACCCGCCAACGACTACACTCACTAGTTAATCACCACAGAATTGTGAATCACCCGATGAGCGCTGTAATTGCCTGGCAAAGGCCATCTCTGATCACACTGCTTGCTAGCATTTTCGGTGTACTGGCGCTCACCTTCCTATCGATGCCTGCCTGGCCCTCTGTAAAAGAACCCATCTCCGTTGGCATTGTGGCCGACAACAAACCTTACACGTCCATGGCGGGCCGCACAGCCTCCGGCTTCTCTATCGATATAGTCCGGGAGGTGGCTAGCCAGTCAGAATTGGACATTGAGTTTCGGGCAGGCAGTTGGCCCGAAGTGTTCGGCGCATTCCAGCGCGGCGACATCGACGTTATCGAAGGAATTTCATACAACGACGGCCGCGCCAGAACCATACAGTTTACCGAGCCATACCACATTCGCCAGATGCATCTGATGCATGACCCAGCCAACCCGCTCAAAGGCATTGATTCCCTGGAATCCCTCAATGACTACCGTATTGGCGTTGTGCGTGACGCCTATTTCCGCGACGCACTTGAAACGGCGGGCGTGTCACTCGTCACCTACGATTCCATTCCCGGCCTGGTCCGGGCACTGGCCTTCGGCTGGGTGGACGGCATCATCGGTCCGGAACTGCCCCTGAACTACTACGCTAACCAGGCCGGTTTCCGGTTTTTGGAAGTTGCTGGCCCCGCACCATTGGGTGAATGGTCAGAAGAAGGCTTTCGGCTTGGCGTTCTGAAGGAAAACGACGAGCTGTTTAACAGGGTCAGCAGCGGCCTGGCTGCCATTCCAGCGGAGCGCATCCAGGAACTGTTTAACCGTTGGCAGGAATACGGTGGGACGAGCATTGCTGAATCGTCGAGTTTTACCCTAAGCGAGGCCCATCAGGGCTACATCAGTGAGGTCGGCCCGGTACGGATAGGCTTTATGAGTGACTATGCCCCCTTCAGCTTTCACGGTGAGGACACGCTGCAAGGACTTTCCGTCGACGTCCTGAACCGGATATCGGATCTGACTGGGCTGCAGATCATACCGGTGTCGGGACAGTGGTCGGAACTGTACCCCCGGTTTCTGGATCGTGACATCGATATCATGGCCAATATTTCGAAAACCGAAGAGCGTGAGGCGTTCATTCGGTTCACCCGGCCTTACCACATCATTCCCAACGTCGCCTTCACGCTGGACAAGAATCTGCTATTCAACTCACTGGCAGACTTGCAGGGACTAAAGGTCGCTATTGGCTCAGGCATTTACTATGAGGGGGCCCTTCGTGAGGCATTGGGCGACAATGTGTTCTCTTTCACGGCACAGCAGGCCATGTTCCAGGCCCTGGCAGAGGGCTCGGTCGATGTTGCCCTGGCAGCCCTGCCAAACGGCAACTATTGGGTGAGGGAACTTCGCATTGCCGGTGTGAATATTGCCGGTGAAATGACCCTTGATGAAATGCCGGGAGAAGATCTGCGTTTTGGTGTGCGTCCCGCTCTTGAGCCGCTCGCCTTCATTATGGACGCCGCGTTGGGCGCTATCAGCCAAACGGAAATGCGCACGATCGAGAATCGCTGGCTCGGCACCTCTACCCGTCGTAACCGGCCGCCTGGCACAGGCCCGTTAACGTTCTCCGACGCCGAACAGGCTTGGCTGGCCGATCGCAACCGAAGACTGACCATCTGCGTGGACCCCGACTGGCTTCCTCTGGAGGGCCTCAGCGAGGGCAATAAACACCTCGGAATTTCCGCCGACATCTTCGCCCTGTTTACCGAACGTTCCAATATCAAGTTCACTCCTCTTCCCGTAGATAGCTGGGCCGAGTCCATCAAGGCCGTCAAAGAGCGCCAATGCGATCTGCTTTCTATGGCCATGGAAACACCGGAGCTGCTGGAATACCTGAGTTTCACAGAACCCTATATCCAGATTCCCAGCGTGCTACTGGGGCGTGTGGAAGCCCCCTATATCAATACACTGGATGATATATCGGACCAGCCGGTCGGCGTAGTGAAGGATTACGCTTTTCTGGAACTGCTGAGAACAACCAACCCCCACCTCAATCTGGTGGAAGTACCCAGCGAAAAAACTGGACTGCGCATGGTTCAGGAACGGAAGCTGGCAGGGTATCTTGGCACTTTGTCCACAGCCAGCTACAACATGCGGGAGCTCGGCCTGGCGGACCTGAAAGTGCTCGGACGGATTCCCGCAGACTGGACCCCGGGAGTCGCCACCCGGAATGACCAGCCCGAGCTGCTCAACATCATGCAAAAGTTGGTGTCCAGCCTGACGGACGAAGAACGTAAAACCATTGAACAGCAATGGGCGGGCTTCAAGCTGGAACAGACCGTCGACTACACCCTGATATTCCAGCTTACCATGGGTGCCATGGTGCTTCTGGGGATGCTGTTTTATTGGAACCGCAAACTCGATCGTCTGAATCGCGAACTGGCTGCAGCAAATGACCGGCTTGCACATCTCAGCGTCACTGACGACCTGACACAGATCGGCAATCGCAGCTATTTCGACCGTGAGTTCAGCAAGAGCTTCCATTGGTGTCAGAGGCATGGAGCGGGGTTTGCCGTGGCGATGGTGGATGCGGACCATTTCAAGGAAATCAACGACACCTATGGCCACGACGCGGGCGACCGTTGCCTGGTGGCGCTGGCGGATACCATGCGCACCCACTTTCGGCGTGACACTGACCGCCTTACCCGGTTCGGCGGTGAGGAGTTTGTGATGTTCACCAGCTTCAGCGACCGTGAGGAATTGGTTTCACGCCTGGAAGGATTCCGCGAGGGCCTGGCCGGGCAAACCACCTGCTGCGACGACGAGCAGATCCGCTTTACCGTGAGCATCGGCCTGGCCACTGGCACGCCAGGCAAAGACACGGTGCCGGCGGAATTCCTTCGGCTGGCAGACAAGGCGCTGTATCTCGCCAAGCAAAACGGCCGCAACCGCCTGGAAGCTCTCACCACTGAAGATCAGGCAGCCAGACGGGGCTAGCTGATGCTATCCTTTTGCGACAGGGAAAACGCAAAGGAGACGACACCATGGCTAAGATCTACGAAGACAACTCGCTGTCGATCGGCAACACCCCGCTGGTCAAGCTTAATCGGGTCAACGAAGGGGCCACCATCTGGGCCAAGATTGAAGGCCGCAACCCGGCCTATTCCGTAAAATGCCGGATCGGCTCTGCCATGATCTGGGACGCGGAAAAACGCGGCGCTCTCAAGCCCGGCATGACTATTGTGGAGCCCACCAGCGGTAACACCGGCATCGCGCTGGCTTTCGTGGCCGCCGCGCGAGGCTACAAACTGAAACTGACCATGCCCTCATCCATGAGCCTGGAGCGCCGCAAAGTACTGAAGGCCATGGGGGCGGAACTGGTGCTTACGGAGCCGGCGAAGGGCATGAAAGGCGCCATCGCCAAGGCCGAAGAGATCGTTGCTGAAGACCCGGACAACTGCTTCATGCCACAGCAGTTCGAGAACCCGGCCAACCCCCGCATCCACGAGGACACCACCGGGCCCGAAATCTGGAACGATACCGACGGTGCCATCGACATCTTCGTTTCCGGGGTTGGTACCGGCGGCACCCTGACCGGCGTAACCCGTTACATCCGCAATACCAAAGGCAAGGCCATCACCACCGTTGCCGTGGAGCCGGAAGACTCGCCAATCATCACTCAGGCCCGCGGCGGTCAGGACCAAACACCAGCACCCCACAAGATCCAGGGCATTGGCGCCGGCTTCATTCCGGGCAATCTGGACATGGACCTGGTGGACCTGGTGGAAAAAGTCAGCAATCAGGACGCCATGGACATGGCGCACCGGCTGATGCAAGAGGAAGGCATCCTCTGTGGTATTTCCTGTGGTGCAGCGGTTGTGGCTGCGGTCAGAATCGGAAAGCTGCCGGAATTCAAGGGCAAGAATATCGTGGTGGTTCTGCCGGATTCCGCCGAGCGCTACCTGTCGTCAGCGCTGTTCGCAGAGCGGTTTGGCGAGCTGGAAAACGTTCAGTAATACGGCAGGTATTGCAGAGAAGCTGATAAAAAGCCCGGGGCCAGAATCGCCCCGGGTTTTCAAGCACTTACGTTAGAACTGGAAACGCATACCAACACGACCGGTATCGAAGTCCGGCCCGTCATTGGTGACCTGGCCATTGAAGTCGTCTTCGTCGATATCAACGTTGTAGCGGTTGTATTCCGCAAACGCCGTCAACTGTTCGGTGACCCGGAAATCAACACCGGCACCGACAAATGGATTGACCTCATCGTAGGTCTCACTTTCGTCAAACGCGTCTACATCGAACGACGAAGCAAATGCGCCAGCCTTAGCATAAACACCAAAGGTATCCGTCAAAGGCAGCCGCCCGATCAGGCCAAGGGAAGTACCCTTCAACTTGCCATCGACGTCATCGTCGCCAAAGTTGCCGAAATCAATGTACTCGGCTTCCAGGGCGAAGAACTGGTTGAACTGGTAGCCCAGCCCCACGCCGAACAGATCGTTTTCATCATCAAACTCGCCACCATGGGCTTTGTAGCCACCATAACTGCCGCTCAGATATACACCGGAGCTGTCGCGATCGGTGTTGTCCTGGGCTGATACAACCGGGGCGGCCAGCATGGCCGAGGCCAGAACCGTTACATAGGCAAAACCGGATTTATAGCTCATATCGCATCCATCCTTCTGAGTTCGGAAATGATTGATTTCCTGTTGGATTAACCGGTAAAGCGTCATACCGATTACCTGAACTCAGGCTACCTACAAATTGGCGGGATGTGGGTTAAATGCACAATACGGTCTGTTCACCTTCATTTCATGTTGGTTAATGTCGGGATGACAACTTTTCGAGGCACAACCCTGTTGCAAACATCGGAAGGCCTGCGGCCAGATCTGCCAACTATGCGAAATCTGCGCGCCTCAGACGGATGACTGAGGCGCGCATCTACGGTCAGTGATCTCTACCAGCATATCCCATACAGTTGGCGTAGAAGGTCGTGGTGGCGGGCCAATCCGAGAAGACACCAATGACCCCAACATCCCGGGCCAGCACATCAATCACGTTGAACACGTCGCCGTCGTTATTGATGGCGTCGGTAATGGTCTGGTGATACCAACCACCGCCATTGGCCAATGCACCACTACGCTCGACCGTCCAGGCGATCATATCGAGGCCCGCCGCCCTGGCGTTTTCAGCGTAGTCCGACGGCACGATCTGTTGGTGGCCATCCAGGGTCAACATCTTCCACAGCGCGGGGGCCAGGATATTCACGCCTTGCGCCGACAGGCTTTCCATCCACGCCAGGGAGGAATTTTCCGGTGTCAGCGGTTCCTGATCCAGAAACACCGCCTGTCGACCAAACCGCGGCGTTTCATTGATCCAGAACAGAACATCATCCAGCAGGAACGATTGCGGCCAGACATCCCTCGGGTTCACACCGGCCTCGACGTAGTCCTGAATCATCTGGCGGGCGTAGTCTTCCTGGCTGTAGTCGCCCTCATAGGGCATCTCAACCACCGGCGTTTTCAGTTCCGGCGTGAACTTCACACCCAGGCGTTTGAAGAGTTCGATGCTCTCCTTATGGGTCAACAGAGTGCCGCGGCTGCTGTATAGCTCAGTGCGCCAGTCTGCTGTTCCTTCCAGGTATTCCTCAGGCGTGGTTGCCATGGGATTGAAGGCATCCATCTTGCCTTCCAGTGACTTGAACTCTTCCAGCGTGATATCGCTGGTTCGGCATTCTGCCTGCGCCTCAGTGCCACTTGCCGGGTCCGCCGGGACAAACGGCTGCGTACACTTGGCGTTCAGTTCCGGAATCGTCACGATGTTGGTGGTGGTATGGAGATCATTCTGGGCGTGACGGCAAACCAGCTCCCGATCCTTGGTAAAGGCAACGTCGCACTCCAGGATGCCTGCGCCCATCTGAGCAGCCGCGACGTAGGATTCAAGCGTGTGCTCCGGGAACTGCAACGGCGCACCCCGATGGCCGATGGAGAAATCCGTAGGACGGATTTTGTCGGCGCGACAGGACTGGAGCCGGTCTTTCAGGCGCCCCTCATCCATGTCTTCCACCAGCCAGAATGGTCTCGGCCCCAGATGGACCTCACGTTTACCGCGGTGATGTCTGTCCTTCAGGTCCGGCCACTTGTCGTGCCATTTTTCAAGGGCCGGGGGTGTCCAGTTCTCACCCTTGCCATGCCAATCCGGTGCCGCATGGGCGGCAGAGAATAGAGACATCAGTAATGCCATAACCAATAACGTGCGTAACTTCATAACAAGCTCCCTGTGCGATGAATGGTACTGCACGGCTATTGTCGGCGCGGGGGGTTACGCTCAGGTGACGATCATGTGACTGGCGCCTCCGTGCCACTTTCCCGTGAGTCCGTTTTGTCTTTGTCTCGGGCCTGCTCGGCTTCGGCTTCCTTCATCAGGACCATCCCACCCTGCAACAGCAGTGACTTCAGGCGAGGGTCTCCGTGCTCCACCACACCGAGCGTGAACGCCGCGAATGCGGCTTCCAGCGGGTTGTTACGGACAAGCTCCCTGATGGTATCGATTGGTGAGGCGGAAGACCGATCACCCTTACTGGCGGTTTTTTTGGACGTAGCGGGACGTGTCATCCGGTAGAAAAACAACGCCAGCAGCAACAGACAGGAGACGCCCGTCACCGCCATGGCGCCGGCTTCACCCAGCATGGGTGACAACGCCAGCGTGGCGGCATTAACGAGCATGTAGAATCCCGTGATCAGCAGGGCGACCAGCAACACAAAGGCCAGCATAAAACCAATGATGGCCGCGACTGCCTTGCGCAAGACGCCCTGCAACCAGGCTGAATCAGGCATGATCAGCGATCCAGCAACCGGCCAACCAACAAGCCTGCCAGGAACATGAGCACAACACTCAGGAACGGCCGTTCCTCGATTTTGTGCTCAACATCGTGCACCGCCTTAGTACTTGCATCACGGGCGCGGTTGAAGGCTTCATCCCCACGCTGCCTGACCTGGTCAAAAGCTTCCCGGCTTTCCCGGCGAATTTCATCACGCAAGTTGCTGATATTGCTCTTGTGCCCATCGGCAACGGTTTTGGTGAGTTTTGACAGGTCTTCGCGAAGTTGCTGCAGGTCCTGCCTGACCTGCTCATAGTCATTCTGACCGGATTTCGCTTCCATTTGTTGCCTCCTTATCAGTAAACCTTACTGCTATTTCGGCTTGTGGTAACGATACACACTGCTCACTGAACACCGCTTGAAAAACTGTCCTTGCAATGCAGCTATTCAGCAACCATGGGAAGATTTAGAACAACCACGGTTAGATTCACTGTAGCACAAGGTTCGGGGCGCCATGTGAAGACCTCGTAATTCAGCGGGGTAACTCAAGGTGCCGCGGGTTCGTCATTGCGAACTCGAAGAAAACTGGCAAACCGTGGAAGGCCCGTCGACGTGAAGCCGTAATATTTATAGGTGATGGTGGCCCCAACCGGCGGCGGATTTTCCCGTTGCTCATCACTGAACCCGGTGCCGATGCGGAACTGTCGCCCATCATCCCGTCTTACCCGCACCGATCCGAGCATGCCTTCGTATTTTCCCCTGCCGGCAAGATGCTCCACCACGACCGCCTCGGCATCGTCATAACGCTTCACCTTCAACAGGTCATCTGAGCGGCCCGCTGAATGAAGACTGCCGCCGCGCCGCAGCATCAAACCCTCGCCGCCCTCGGACACCACCTTGTCCAACGCCGACATCAAACGCTCATGATCCGCGGCCTTACGTTGCACGACCATGGCCAGGAATGGCGACAGTGATGGCTGCAATAACGCCTCCATAGCCGCAATACGTTCAGAAAAGGGCTGATCGAGCGCCGGAAGATCAAACACCATAAACCGGATCTGGCGCCAGCTCGGATCTACCGGCTCCAGCCGTCGAACCGCACCGGACAACTCCGAAAATCGGCCTCGTCCCATCCAAAGTTCGCCGTCCATGGGCACATCAGGAAAGCCCTCGGTAAACCAGTCCGGCGCCCGATACTCGTTGCCACCCCGGGACCAGAATCGCTCACCATCCCAATAGGCCCGAACACCGTCCAGTTTCTCGCTTACCCAGTAATCATTGAGGGCAACGCCCTCCTCATAGACGCCAGCCAGCGCGAGTTCCGGTGGTTCTGCATGGGCGTTGAACGCTGCAACGAGAGCAAAAACAAACCAGAACGCAATCAGGCGCCGCATTCACTCTGTACCTTGGCACGAAACTCCTGACGGATACGCTTGTTTTCCTCATCGTCGACAAACACCCGCTCGCCGTCATTATTCAGCCGGTATATCCCCGATACGCTTTTCATATACTTCAAACGTGCCCGCAAGGACTCACACATAGCCTCATGCTTCGCCGCTTTCGACTCCTGCTGTGCTTTTGCCTCATTGCGCTCTGCCCGCTCCTGCTCGGTTTGCTCGAGGAATTCGTTCATCCGCTGCTTGCGCGCTCGGGCATCGGCATCCGAAGACGGCGCAGGGGCCTTCAGCTCCACTTCATCAGAGGCTGCGTTCGCCGGAGGCCGATCCCCGAAGTGGGTCTGGCCGTTTTCATCGACCCAGCGGTAGGTGCCGGCCTGGGTGATTTGGGTGGTTAGTAGGCAGAGTAGGATTAGGAGTCCTTTCATGGGTAACTATCCATTTCGATATTAGTGATTCTTCACTGAAACGTGCTTTGCCGACTACCATGAGTGGCCAGCCAGAGCGGTGCGGTTTTTACGTTTGAACGCTTCGTAGTCCTGCTCGCTCATATTACGCCAGTATAAAGGATCTCTTCCCTTTTTCTCATCGTGCGAACGGGTAGTTGGGTCGAGGTAACGGTAGGCTTCAAACAATGGAATATCTGGTAATGGTTTGGTGACGTCCATGTACTGGCGGACCAGATCCCAGTATGCGAGTACGTCTTCCCTATTGGTCGTGGCGGCTAATAGTTGGTTCATGGGCAGCGCCCACTCCTGCGTTTTGTGGACCAGTACCAGCCGATACCAGATATTGCCCTGATGGTCTGGCAGGCTGAGTAGGTAGCCGTCCCATTCATGGAATGGGGCCTCGCCCCGTATTTCGCCGGACTGACCTTCCTTCTCCGGGTCCTTGAAGAGGGTGACCATGCCAGTGCGGCGGTTGAGTTCCCACAGAGGGCCCTTGGGTTGCTGATAGACAACTTTTGGATACTTGATCTCGAGGAATCTGCCAATGCCCCAGCAGAGAAGTAAGGGTAGGAAAAAGAATAGTAGTGTCGGGAGTATTCCATCTGAAAAGAATTGTGAAAAAGAATCCCGCTCAGGTTCCATAAACCACAAAACCGACCAAGCGAATATGAAAAATGGAAATAGCCACAGGGATGTGAGGCGCCCCCCATGCTGGAGCCACAATAGCACCCAACTCACCTTGGGCAGAGAGGCATAGCGTATACTTTCGTCATTAATCCAGCCCACTGGATCAAGTGGCTCTCCCCCAGCCTCAGCCTCGGATTTGAAGCGACGGAGGTTCTCATCGTCCTCTCTAACTTCCTTTGGGCCCCAAGTTTGCAGAAAGCTGTGAGGAAACACTCCAGAGAGGGGACCTTTCGGTAACGGCGGCCCCATGGTCCAAGTCTTATGGAACAGGGCGCTTTGCTGGTCGGGTTCTCTTGGCTCCAGAGCTTTCCGATTGCTGCGATACGCAGTTGAAGCGTAGCCGGAATCCTCCTGGATGGCCGTCATGTGGTTTCCTCCGATTTATGAGTCTGCTCATCCGCCCAGAAACGCCGGCGAGTCTCGCTGAAGTCCGGCTCACCGTGAGCAACCAGATCAAAGGTGGTGTTGTCGTGCAGTTCCGGGGCGGGAAAGACCATGTTACGGCAGGTTTCGTCAAATTCCACACTACCCTGCCATTGCGCACGGACCACTACCTCACGGGTTCTTACGCCCTCTTGGCCCCAAGTGGTTTTAAAGGTTTCCCGCGGTGGCAGTGCAAGGTAACAGGCCTTACCACTGGGAATAGGTTGTTCAAGTATCACCTGCGGTGATTCTTCGGCTATCTCCCGTCGCGTTCTCAGTCCTCGGCGGGTGGGAGTACGCGTAACCGTTACCGGTCGCATGGCAATGGTAAGGATGGCTGAGTCCAGCATGGCGGCAAGATTATTTTCAACCCGTACAACGGTGTTGATGGTTGCAAGCTTTCTCTCCTGCCCTGTATCGATGGCGTAGCCTTCTCCTGCTAGTTTAGCGTGCAGGTTATTGACCGTTTCAATCGTAATGCGTGGCTTTGCCAACAAGTTCACCAGTCGGTAATAGGTTTCTTCCGGATTGTCCGCCAGATGGGGATAAGCATCGTCTTGTTCCGGGCCAAATGGGCTACGCTTCAGCCAGTCGACTAGAGGCGGGTCGTTCAGCATTGTGGCCAGCAACCCGGCGCCAATAGCGACCGTGGCTCCAGCCAGAACCCAACCCCAAGGCCCCAGGCCCAACAGAATCGGTGCGATTCCAGCCTCGGTCATCTTGGCCATCATCAGCCCTCCCATCACCATCATGCCTCCACCGACCGCTGAAGCACCATAGGCTGCTGCAGAGTCAATGTCGCCAGTATCCCATTCGTGGGCCATGTCCAGTAGTGAGACAGTAATAGTGAGTCCAGCGGTAATCAGGCCACCGAGCATGCGTTTTGTAACAACTGCTGGTATTGCCCGAGCAAGTGAAGGCAATGCTCGTTGGAAAACGGGGCTGGTGGTTTGGAACGCTTTATCTCCCAACTTGGAAGAAATTTGACCCCAGATTTTAAGGTCCATGCTCAGCCGCTCAACAGCAATAGTTCCTGCAAATATTAAGTCTAATCCTGCGCTTACAACTCCGAACCCTGCACGAGTTAGACCTTTCTGAGCCTCGACTTTTTTAAGAAGACTGAATTCATTCCAAATATTATGCCCCTCAAGGACCAATACCAGATAAGGCACCCTGATTCTGCTAAAAAAATCATCCCAACGCTTCATCCGTTTCATATCCCGCTGCGCCCGGACCACCTCCGAGGTTTCGGGGGCAGCGTAGACTCTCACTTCGCGGGCTTCGGCGGTCCCGGTGAGGTCCGGAATATTGGATTTTCTGGTACTTGCCAAGGGGTTGCCATCAGAGTCCAGGTATTCTCCGTAGAAACGTCGGTGGCCGTTGATTTTGTGGGCATATTCACGGTCGGCTTCGGTTAGCCCCATCTCCAGGCCGGAGGCCGGGTCACGTAACCCGAGGATAATCCAACCCTGGGGGACCGCATTTCGGGCCACCAACTGCACGCTACCAAGTAGTGAGGGATCGCGAGCCTTTGCCATTCTCAACAGTGGACCATATAGCCGGCTGTCGAGTCTGTAGGCCTGGGATTTCAGCCGGTTGGCCAGGGCGCGGACATGCTTGTCGATCCCGTCGAGGGTCGCGCCGACGGCGGCCATCCAGCGTTTCGCTTCAGAGGACAGATCAATAGCATCGGTCTTCGCCAGACCGGCCAGTGCCGCTGCCGTCAGGGTCTGCACCTCATCCATTTTAGGTGGTTGGTCGGGTAATCTCTCCAAGTCTGCCGGGCGGCATCGGCCATCACCGCATTCTCCCTTTGCGGCGCTTCCATGAGCTACGCCGTCAGGCCCCTGTGATTCCTCAGATGGGAACAACATGCGATGCAGTGGTTGGTCGCTGCCCTCTTCAACGATCTTTAGGACCAGGTCGTTGGCATCCTGTACCTGCGCTTCGCTGGTGGACTCGGCGCGGGCCAGATGATCGATACCGTCGGGATCCAGCGCCAACGCCAGGAAGAGGTCTCGGGTAACGGAAAAACCTTCGATATAGTCAGCGTTCGAGAGGCTGAACAGATCCGCCATAGCAATCTGGTTATCAGTTTGCCGAACCAGCCCTGCCAGTTGTTTCTGAGCCTCGGCGAGTTCTTCCCGGGCAAGCTGGCGTTGTGCGGTCAGCAGATGGGTGTGCAGAGGGCCGAATCGGCTAGAGTCTATTTCATTCAAGTGGACATGCAAGGGGTTGTCCTGCCCTCCCAATCGTTCCGGCCCCATAAGTCGGTATACGAGCTGGGCGCTATCACTATGAGGTTTTTGACCAACCGCCTCCAGCAGGCCAGTCAGCAGACGATGCGCTTCCAGTGCCTGGGTAAGGCGATGACGCAGAGAAAAGAGGCGGTCCTCCAGGATTACGCCTGCGTAGTGGTTTTCCTTTGCAGATGACAAGGCATCTTCCGAGGTATCGAGTGCTTGCCAGAGTTCAGTATTAACGGAATCGGGTTCTGATCCTGCTAACAGGGCATCAGCCCGGGCGGCAGGCGCTCCCCGGAGGGGGGCATCGCTATAGTACGCAGCTTCCCAGGCTTCTTCCGCAGAAGCCCCACCGGTGCCAAAAGCCTGCAATTCTTCCCTAGCCTGACTGAACAGGTTACTGGCATGGGTACCGGAGAGATTGTAAACCTGATTCCAAGGACGAGGCAGACGTTGCTCCAGCTCCGACTCCCTCAGTCGCATTGGCGGTAGGGGGGTAAGGGAAACCAAACCGCCCGCCGTCATCTGCTGCTCGGTAGAATCCAGCGGGGAAACCGGGGGTTCCGGGCCTCGCAGTGTCTGGCATCGTTGCTGCCGGGCTGCATTGTTTAGTTCCAGATAAGTAATACGCTCAGCAGATAGTTGCACTTCCGAGAAGGCCATCTGAAACTCGACCAGGACGGAGTTATTCATGTGACACACAGGCAACCAGATTCCGGGCAAGGGTTTACCTGCGACGTCACGGTGATCATCGGTGACGCCCGACGAGCCCGGCTCCAGGTAATCCGCGAGGCGGACATCACAGAACTCCGGGACACCTGCTTCCCCATTGCGAACCTCAATTTCGCGCCAGAGTGTGCCGTTCCGGAAGATGTAGATGAAACCAGGCCTGACCGGAACAACGTTACCGGCAGACTGGCCGGGTTCCGGGTCCGGATCATTTATCATGGCCAGGGGAACTACTGGCCATATTCGGTTCCACTGTCTCTCGAGCTGACGCGGGGTGCTGGCAACACCGTTGAACAGGGGAACGCGGATGGGAGCGCCTTCCCGAGCCTCAATATCAAGCCAGATGTTACGGTTTGTCTGTCCTTTCCATGGCCAGATAGTCAGCATCGACTCATCCAGATCCTCAACCTGCCCCTGATTCTCTAACCATTCCTGCTGCTCATTATCACTTTCGTCATAGATCCGGAAGGCATGCCCCTCAGGGTGATCTTTTCCTATCACCTCAATGATCAACGATTCGCCCTCGCAGGCCGGGCCACAGCTTCCTGCTGTTTGGGTAGACGTGGTTTCAGACATCCATGTAATTCCTTTCGCTTAAAACGATAAATTCATGTTTAGGCGCTGGTGGCATTCAATGCCAACCACTGTTGCTCGTCCAGTGACGGCGCTGGCGACATGGCAATTGGTTCTGGATTCTCAGTCGTTAGCCACCGCTGTTGACCGAGCTCGTCATACCAATAGATGGCCCGATCAATGACAACTGCCCCTGGCTTACTTTGTGGTTTCAATTGATGCCAGATCAGTGGGTCGTAAAACCGAAGCAGTCCTTCTCTTTGACCCTCGAAACGCACAGTCAAGCGCTCCCTCAACCAGTTGGCTACTACATCAAGTTCCTTTGTAGATTCCAGAATAAGACCGGTCAAACGTTCTTGCTTCAGCCCCTTAAGAGCCCAACGGTACTCAGCACTGTCCTGTCCGGCTTCCAACAAAATCGGACCATCCTTGAGATAGGCTTGCCAGTCGGTATCCGCAAACAGGTAGAGCCATTGAGGACTTTCCGAGATTTCGTAGAGTTCCTGGAGCAAGGGCTTTTTTTGCTGAGATTCCAAAACAAGATAACGAGTTTTATTGAACTTTTTAGGTGAATTGACCATGAAACTCTCCGCTTACACCTGCTGAGCTTTCCCACACGGGCAGTTACTGAGAGGACACGAACCATCAGGCTGCTCCTGACACTGTTCCACCACCGCTGCCCGATTCATTCGCGCCTGTTTCAATCGGTGCGCAACCACAGGTTTGGGCTCGGCATTCGCCCGCTGGCCAACATCTGCAATCTCAGCAGGCGCAACAGCCCCAGCATTCTTCTCCACCAACCCCGGCATTTCCGGCACCTGAACCTTCTGCCCACTGCCCTTGCCCGGTGACCCACCAGCATTCAGTTTGATGGCGGCACCACCCATGGCAACGCCACTGGGGTCAATCTTCACGAAGCTACCGCCGGCCTTGAGAGTGATTTCCGCACCGGCTTCGATAACGGCTTTCTGGCCGGCCTTGATGTGCAGTTCGGTGCCGGAATCGCTGAGCCAGGCGGTGCCAGCTTTGAGATGCAGAGTGCCGCTCACGTTGAAGCTGTGATCCTTGCCGGTGTGTTCCCGCTTCTCACCATCCACGGTGGCGTGGTCATTGCCTTTGATGTGGGCCTTGCGGTGATTGTCCACGGTCAGGTGGCTGTCATTCCTGATGACTTCGGTGCGGTTATTCTCCGCCAGCAGGTCCAGGTCTTTCTGGGCATGGACGTAGATCTGTTCCTTGTCCGCTTCGTCCTCGAATCGCAGTTCGTTGCTGCCCTCGC
>CAJXOQ010000014.1 GCA_913057975.1 uncultured Marinobacter sp. | reverse complement strand
CGAGATAGGAGTCCGTCTCGTGGGCTCGGAGATGTGTATAAGAGACAGCCCCACGGTGTACCGCGCACTGGATTTTCTACAGCAGCATGGCCTTGTTCACCGGATTGCGTCACTGAACGCATTCGTCGGCTGCACTCACACGGATAAAAACCACCATGGGTTGTTCCTGATCTGCCGTTGTTGCGGCAACGTGCTGGAACTGACGGCGCCCGGCGTGTCCGATGCCGTCAAGAACGCTGCGGCGGACGAGGCTTTCCAGCCGGACAATATGACCATCGAGGTATCCGGCACTTGCCCCGGCTGCGCATCGGACACTGCCCATGACTGATGCCTTGGTAGAGCTACACCAACTAACCGTCAATTTCGATGACCGTCCCGTGGTGGACCATGTAGACCTACGGGTTCAGCGCGGGGATATCATCACCATTATCGGCCCCAATGGCGCCGGAAAGACCACACTGATCAAGGCGATACTGGGCATCCAGCCAGTTTCGGACGGCACCCTGACCATCGCCCCCAGGCTCACCATCGGTTACGTGCCCCAGCACCTGACACTGGAGACAACACTGCCACTCAGCGTAAAGCGGTTCATGCTGCTCAGTGGCCGATCACAACAGGAGTGCGTTGAAGCGCTGACCAAGACCGGTGTGGAACATTTGCTCGACGCCTCGGTTCATCGATTGTCCGGTGGCGAAAAGCAGCGATTGCTGCTCGCGAGGGCGCTGGCTCGCAGGCCAGATCTACTGGTTCTGGACGAACCGGCCCAGGGCGTGGACATCAATGGCCAGGCCTCGCTCTATGAGCTGATCCGTAGCCTGCGGGACGAACTGAACTGCGGCGTGATCATGATCTCCCATGATCTGCACCTGGTCATGGCTGCCACTGACAAGGTTATCTGCCTGAACCAGCATGTCTGCTGCAGCGGGTATCCGGCGGATATCTCCCACGATCCCGCCTTTATCGAAACCTTCGGTCGTCCGGTGGCAGAAAGCCTCGCGGTATACCATCACCACCACAACCACAGCCACGACCTTCATGGCGATGTGGTGTCCGCTGACCACGACGACCACGCGGAGTGCTCCCATGCCCATCATTGATGCCGTGCTCGGCGACTTTTTCTGGCGGGCGCTGATTGGCGGTCTCGGTGTCGCCCTGATCGCCGGTCCGCTGGGCTGCTTCGTGGTGTGGCGGCGGATGGCCTATTTCGGCGACACTCTGGCGCACTCGGCATTGCTGGGCATTGCCCTGAGTTTTTTGATCAGTGTTCCGCTGAATGTGGGGGTTATCGTGACCTGCGTGGTCCTGGCGATTGCCCTGGTGCTGTTCTCTCGCAGCAAGACTCTGGCCACCGATACCCTGCTGGGCATCCTCGCCCATAGTGCCCTGGCCATCGGCCTGGTCACACTTAGCTTCATGCCCGACATTCGAGTGGATCTGACGGGCCTGTTGTTTGGGGACCTGCTGGCCATGAGCCGAAACGACCTGTTGTGGATATACGGCGGTGCCATCCTGATTCTGGCGTTATTGACTGTGCTCTGGCGCGGTCTGCTGATGAGCACCATTCACGAGGAACTGGCGCGGGTTGAGGGCATACCGGTTGAACGTCTGCGGCTGGTGCTGATGCTGATGTTTTCCATCGTGATAGCAGTGGCCATGAAGATTGTCGGGGTCCTGCTGATCACCGCATTACTGATCATTCCGGCTGCCACCGCCAGACGATTGGCCGGCAACCCCGAACATATGGTGGTCCTGGCCATGCTGTTCGGTTTTATCGCCGTCAGTGGTGGGCTTACGATGTCCTGGCACCTGGATACACCGGCCGGCCCCTCGGTGGTGGTGACGGGTTTTGCCGTATTCCTGCTGGTGTACGGTTCGGCACGGCAGCTCCAGAGATGACATTAGAGGATTCCGGAGTAAAGTTTTTCAGGGCGCGAGCAGTGGTCTAAAGTATAGGAACAGGAAGTCCCCCACACGTTCGCCACCGGTTATGGATCAACCTATGGAAAGCCCCCGATTGACAGGGACAGGACACGTTATTGCGTTGCCACACCTGTGGGCGCCCCTGCTGGTATTGTTCGCCGGCCTTGTTGTTACCGGCCTGACGGCGCAGGCGCTCGAAGAGCAATCGCGTTCACTCGCCGAGCAGGTATACCGCAAGCAGCACAACACACTCGTCGCCCGCTTACGTGGGTACGACGAGCTTCCACCGCTCTACACAGACGGCGTTTCGCCAACCAGGACCATCAACCACACTACCCCGGCTGAGCTTTGGCTCACAACCGTATTCAAGGGTTCGGTGCCCGGCACGCTCAATTTACGCGTGGATACTCTGGATAGACATACCAAAACCCCGCTGTTCCAGGCTACCCGCGCGGAAAGTCCGGACCGTTCCAAGTCATTGCGCTCTGAAGTCGCAATTGGAGAGTATCGCTGGCTGGTAACCACACTGCCGGATTCCGGATTCCTGGCGCAACCTGCCCACCGCTCGTTCCGTTTTATCTGGCTCGCAGGGCTGGTGATCACGGTGCTGGCGACGGTGGTGGTGGTTTTCCTGTGCCTGCGCATCCGCCGCTGGCAAAGCCACTACCGCAACGTCGAAAAAGTATCCCACGGGTATGAACAACAACTGAACAACATGCAGGTTGAAAAATCGATCCTGCGGCAGGCATTAAATGACAGCGAACAACGCAGCCGGGACCTGGTCGCCCTTTCCGGCGCAACGATCTGTGAGCTGGATGAAAAGGCACTGACCGGATACATTTCACCCCAGGTGGTGGACCTTCTGAAGAGGGCACCGGCGGACCTGGCAGGTACCCCATTTGAGCAATTGGTCGACCCGGCCTACGTGGAAAACTTCCTCAGAACCCTGCAGGCGTCCCGCCAGGAGCGACAAATACAGCGTATCGACCTGAAGCTGTTGGATGCCGACGATCGCCAGGTCTCTGTTACGCTAAGAGTACTGGCGCTGCAGGACACGCTACACGGTTTCAGCGGTTATCGGCTAAGCCTCCAGCCCGGTATTCAGGCACCCTGATCCAGGGTTTTGTGGGTGCCATCGCACAACGGCGGGTTGCCAGTGTGCTTGCAGCCGCAGAACCACACCCATTCTTTCTTTTCGGCCGTGTATTTAACCGGCGTAAATCCTGTTCCCTTGTGGGAGCCGTCGCAGAATGGCTGGCTGTTACTGCGGCCACAGGCGCACCAGAAGTAATTCTTGCCGCCCTCGACCAGCACTGAACACGGCGTGGTTCTGGGAATTTCCGGCTTCTCATCAGTCATTGGTCAGCCCCCGCTTTATTCTTTTGTATTCAAGGGCAGTATAGTCAAAGCGGAGCTTATTGCCCGCGCTCAGCGCTTCCCATCCAGAGGCCGCATGACGTCCTTCAGACGGCCGGATTCCACCAATTCCATAAACTCATCGCCCAATCGTTCACTTTCGGCAATCGCCTTGCGCCAGGCCCGCTCGCGGCCAGCGTCGTTTCCGATGTAGCGCTCGAAGTCCTTCCGGTCCGGCAGTTTCCGGTCTGGCAGGGATTCCAGGTATTCCGGGGAGGGTGACACCAACAGCACATCCTGCAGTCGAGTGGCATCGCCTCGGCGCCAGGGCAGGGTTTTGTCGAACCAGCCTGGAACCACCTTATCTGTGAAGTGGGGATAGAGGATCACCCCAGGCTGTTGGTACGGCAGGTCAAGATGGTAATCCAGCAGGCCGCCATCCCGATATAACCCATCAGGGGCGCCAGGAATGTTACGGACGCCGGACATCACCATGGGTATGGACGCAGACGCGAGTAGCGCTGGCATCAGATTATCGCGGCTCAACGGCACTTCATGGCTGGGGAAATCCACCAGTTTGGCCAGGGGCGCTTTCACTCGCGCATCATGGATGATGCCCCGCTCCATGAACCGGCCCAGATGTCGGCGGCTGACCATGTTGGCACTGATGGCATTCATCAGGCCCAGGCTGAGGCGCCCCCTGGTATCGTGCTCCAGCATGCCGCGGCTGCGAACCACAACAACGTTCAGGCGGTACCAGGGATGATTGAGAATATGGTTCTCATGGCCCCCCAGTAGTTCTTCCAGAAACAACACACTCTTGCGGCTGACTTCCGCCATGCTGACGCCTTTGGAGAAGCGCTGGGATGTGTAGAGGTCCGCCAGCCGGGCCAGCTGCGCCTTGGGGTCATCCGTCGAGGCCACCGCTGCAAATCGCCAACTGCCAATGGAAGAGCCAATCAGCGAGCGCTCTTGTGGCGCCCTGGGCAGAAAGTCCCCAAAGATGGCTTTATCCAGGCCGGAAATACCCAACGCCTTGGGGCCACCCGCCGCGCCCGGGATGACGTGCACGTCGCCCGCCGCGAACGGTTGCTCCCGCAACCGCTCAAAAGCACGGCGGCCGGCGCGTATGGTCAATGCGGGAGAACGGGTGTGTACTGCGCTCATAACGGCTCCTTGTTCCGAGCCCGCCAGTTTAGCGAACTGGACTCCCGGCAGCCAGAGCGCGATTCTCGCCCATTGAAAGGTGTAAAACCAACTACCTTCCCGCGAAGGTCGTGCTAGACTTTGAAAAAGCCTGGATCAAGGAGTGCGGGCCCACCACAAACAGCGGGAGTATGCTGTGAATCCTCTTGCCACTACAGACAACCTGGCCACCAACCCCACCCTCGCAGTACTCGGTTTCAAGCGTCAGATCGTTTATCACCTGCATTTCTGGGCTTTTATTGCCGTCGCTCCATTAGTGATGGTGCAATGGCAAAAGGGCAATGTTTTGTTGGCATTACTTCTGGTTCTGTTTTGCCTGAACGCAGTGGCCGTTATTGCGTTCCTTCGGTTCCGCGGCATCTATTTTCTCCAGGGGCGCCTGTTCCCAACATTGGCGGTGGTCTGCGCTGTGTACTCCACCCTGATCAATGGCCACGCCGGGCTCTACTGGGCTTACCCGGCCGCCGCCGCGCTGTTTTTCTTGCTTCCGTTGAAGGAGGCCACCGCCAGTAATATCGTGTTTTTAGTCAGTATGTCCGTCGTGTCGTTTATCAAGTTTCCGGAAGCGGATTTCTGGCGCATCACCTTTTCCCTCGGTCTGACCTGCCTGTTCGTGATGATCTTCGCCTGGCTGGTGGGCCGTCTGCAGGTCGAACTGACGCGCCTCGCCACCACCGATCCCCTGACTGGTTGTTTCAATCGTTCGCAATTGGCCGACATCCTCAATGGACAGATCCAGATGCGTGAGCGATATGAACGAGTGTCCAGTCTCATACTGCTGGACCTGGATTACTTCAAGATGATTAATGATCGTTGGGGCCATCTGGCCGGTGATAAGGTTTTGCAGGAGCTGACACAGCGGATCAGCAGGCGACTGAGAGAGAGCGACCGCCTGTTCCGTATTGGCGGGGAGGAATTCATGCTAGTACTACCGGAAACCCGCCAGAAGGATGCTGACAAAGTCGCACGGGAATTGCTGACGAGCATCAGTGCACGCCCATTCGTGGAAGGCATACAGATCACGGCCAGCGCGAGTGTGGCGGAAGTGGGCAAGGGTGAAACCTGGTCAGTCTGGTTGAACCGCGCGGATCAGGCACTTTACGAAGCCAAAGCGAGAGGCCGCAACCAAGTGGTCAGCGCCGCCCGAAGGCTGCACGAAGGCTCACCAGAGGACGCTGACCACACGACGTTGGCCACCGACCTGTAACCACAGCAGGGTTACGCCTGCTGCTTGCAGAAGTCCCGCCACGCCCGATATACCTCGCCGGCCGTTTCAAAATGAGGATAGTGACCGACATTGCGAAGACTCACCACATCCGCGTTCGGCACCAACTCCCGGTAACGCCTCGCCATGGCGGAACCGGACACCGGGTCCGCAATTCCTGAGATCAGCCTCATTGGCTGTTCTGCTTCCTGCAGGGCACCCACCCAGCGATTACGGTGGCAACGGCGCTCTTCCATGAAATGGATCAGATTGTGCAGAATTCCCCGGCCATTGTTGTAGGTCAACAGGTACCAGAAATCATCCATATCTTTCCGCGACGGCGGGTTTTCCGGGCCGAACAGGCGCCGGAAGTTGCGTTCGAAGGTACGACGGGTGAGCCCGCGACTGATCAGGCCACCGAGAGGACTGCCCAGGAGTTTCTGGATCAAAAGCGGGCTGTGAACTTCCGGAAACAGGGCCCCGTTAAGAAAGCCGACCCGGGCGATGGTGAAAGGCAAAAGCCCTTCCTGATCCCTGGCCAGCAGTTCCTGGGCCACGCTGCAGCCATAATCGTGGGCGAACAGACTAACGCTCTTCAGTCCCAGGCCAGCGATCCAACCTTCGAACATGTCAGCCTGATCTTCGATGCTGTAGTCGTAAAGTGCCGGCTTATCGGAAAAACCGAAGCCCAGCATGTCGAGGGTGAATAAGGTGTGATGTTGCACCAGCATTGGCCACAGCCGGCTCCAGTCCCAGCTGGCCGTTGGAAATCCATGCAGCAGTACCACGGGATCACCCTGGCCCGCCATTCTGCTGAAGATAGCGTGGCCGCCGTAGGAAAACCACTTACCTTCCTGTTGCCACCATTCCAGTGTCGCAGTCCCTGCGCCGGGGGCGGCACCCCGAACTCCCGGTATTACCTGTTCCATTGCGGTTTCCTGAAACCAGCCTGAAATTGAAACTTTAAATCAAACCAACCGCCCTCGCCAGATCTGGTCCGACAATTTGCGAACCTGAGCGTTCCGGGGTGGTCTTTTCACCCTGTGTGGTCGTAAATCTGGAGGACACGGGCAAATTCCCTTAAGCTTTCGCCCTGAACTGACTCATTTAACCGGAAGCGACTATGACCAACAAGCTCGACGACCTGGCCAGCCATTTTCAGCAGATCATTGCAGGCATGGGCGAAAACCCTGATCGCGAGGGACTTCAGGACACCCCCATACGGGCAGCCAAGGCTATGCAGTTCCTGACGCAGGGTTACAAGCAAAGCCTGGATACATTGGTCAATAACGCGGTTTTCGAGTCCGCCATGGATGAAATGGTGGTGATTCAGGACATAGAGCTGTACAGCATGTGTGAGCACCATATGCTGCCGTTTATCGGGAAGTGCCACATTGCCTACCTGCCACAGGGCAAGGTGCTTGGCCTGTCTAAGTTTGCTCGCATTGTCGATATGTACGCCCGTCGCCTGCAGATCCAGGAAAATCTGACCCGCGAGATTGCGGAAGCCGTAGAATCCGTAACCGATGCCAACGGCGTTGCTGTGGTTATCGAAGCCCAACACATGTGCATGATGATGCGTGGTGTGGAGAAGCAAAACTCGAGGATGAAAACATCGGTGATGCTCGGCGCATTTCGCAAGTCACAAGCTACGCGGGCCGAATTCCTCCAACTTCTGAATCAACGGAACTGAGCGCATGACAACTAAGCCAGTTGCTGTGGTCACCGGTGCCGGGCGCAGACTTGGTTACCATATAAGCGACGCCCTGATTCAGCGAGGCTTTCAGGTTGTTGCCCTCTATCGCACCCATACCGTCGATATTGAAGATCTTGTCCGACGTGGTGCGACCGCAATCGCAGTTGATCTCTGTGATCCCGTGTCGCTTCAGGCCGCAATCGACGAAGTTGCGCAACAAACTGCCACTATCAGTTTGTTGATAAACAACGCCTCAGAGTTTGAACCGGACGCCCCGGACCTAAAGGCGCGGGTCATACAAGCAGCGCGCCTGTTTCAAATCAACTGCACGGCGGCAATACAGTTAATGGATGGGCTCGCGAAACATCTGGAGATGGCTGCCCAGGAACATCAGCGACCGTCTCTGATCGTGAACATAACGGATATATTCACTGAACGACCCAACCCACACTACGCAGCGTATTGCGCATCAAAGGCGGCGCTTGCCAATGCCACTCTCAGCTACGCGGCGCTACTGGCGCCGACCGTCAGGGTGAATGCCATCATGCCGGGCCCCATTGGTTTCCTGCCTCGTCATACCGAAAACCAGAGACAACAGGTGATGTCGGAAACGTTACTGGCCTGCGAGGGTGGATTTGACGCCGTGGTTATTCAATTGTTGGCCTTGCTGGACAACGATTTCATCACTGGCGCACAAATTCCGGTAGATGGTGGTCGGCGTCTTGCCCAGGGAATGGCCGCGCACGGTAATCGTAGACAGGAATGACGCATCAAACCTGTCGTTGAATAAGTCCCGATAGTAACGCTCGCCAATCTGCTGCCCGCTAAAAAATCCGTTGTCACTGTGCTCGAGAATATCGATATCAATGGTTCGGTCCTTGCGGCTACTGAGCGGATCAGAGCGATCACGCCCGAGAGTTTCCTCCAGATGGTTAAAGCTGCTTTTAAGATGCAGCGGGGATTGCGGGCTAAATACAATGACCAGTGCATTGAGAAACGATCGCTCGGTATCAATACCCTCGGGAAACGTGGAAATCACTGGCGAAAGCCACAGTGAGCCATAATCGGCCAGCAATCGGTCAATGGCGATTGCCAAATTCGTCTCGGGCCTGATGTTGCTGCCCAACCCACACAGATACCACATGATCAGGTTATCTCAGCAGTTTTCGGATGTATGCACCAACAAGTACGGTCACGAAGAGCACACCGATCATCGACTCTAGCGTTACCAGTATTGACATGATCCCGGTAGCAGGAGGGGTGGGGCTGCTCCAGTTGCCATAAAAGCTGCTGATAAAACTCTGGAGGCTCAGCATGACCGCCTCACCAGACCCAACGCCCAGTGCCACAAACATGGCTGAAAACATCAAGGATATCATCAACGCTGCCGCCAGAATGTTGCGAAGACGTATCCCCCAGCCAAACATACCACCAAGCAAATAACGGCGTGAGCGACTTGCCTCTTTATAGTGCCGCATATGGAAAAATGCATGATCCTCTTCACGCAAATGCCCTGTGGCAGACATCCAGTTTTTGAACTGCGTGTAGGCTTCTGCCAGGTGGCGGCGATCATCCTCGCCCGGATTACTGACATCGGCCCGCGTCAGCAAACCAAAAGGGGGCGGGGTCATGGCACGACGTCGTTGAGTGGGCCCGTAGATCAGCGAGATCGGATCAAACCACGCCTGGTCAGCATGAAAACGTGTCAGATCCACACTTGGCGTACCCTCCTCTGGCGCTTCCAGTTCCACTATCCAAGCCTGGCCCACCGAGGAGCCGTTCAAACTGCAGCGCCCACGCAAATGGCGCCCCGTTATCTTCAGGCGACGCCCAACCAATGTGTCCCGGATGGCAATACCGGCGTCCTCATTCATCACCTGAATCCGATCCATACAAAAATCTGCAACCAACTCGCAATCTTGCACCAGAAGTGTGTTTGTCTCTATGTCGGTAAGCCGTAGGTGTTGCAGGTGAGTACGATGAATCTCGATATCACCAGATACCGTGTAACCAGCGATATGCAACCCGCCATTGAAGCTGTTTTTGCTGAGCTGTTCGGCCTGATAGCTTTGACGGCCGATAAAAACCTGCCCCAGAGAAGGCGACGTATTCACAGGCGCATCATCCTGAATCGCCATCAGTTGAACCGGAGCATCAAAGGTACCGTTGAGTGCCAAGCATCCTGTCAACGTCATCTCGTTAAGCCAGAGCATGTCATCACTGCCACGAGTGCCAAACTCCATCAGCAACGAGCAGGCTTGTAGCCCACGGAAGGAAACCCCTCCCGCACCGCTGAAATCACAACCAAACATCAGTACGCTGCCGTTCAGGTGCCCGGACTTCAAACTGAAATGATTGTCGAATTTGCAGTTCAGGCACCACAGGCTGCCGGCAAACCTGGCACGAATCCAACGAAAGTCTCCCAATACCCGGCAGTTGATCAATACCAGCGATCCAGCCACGTTCATGTCGGATTGTTCAGAGCCATCCAGCACTCTGTTCGCGATGACAACGACGCCATGAAAATCGTCCAGGACGGACAGAAATTCGGCTTCCCCAACAGGCCGCGGTTCGTCTGCTGGTGCTTCACGACCATCGCTGCGCACGGTGATGTCAGGAGGGGCGCATTGAGTCAGCACCTCGCGCACCACCAGGGTCTCTCCGTCCCGGCGATCCTTCCCCAGGCGCACCTCGAACCCTTGGCCAACGGCCACTGCTGGAAACCCTTTCTGCTGAAACGGTCGCCAGTGGCTGTAACACAGACGCTGATCGTGCGTCACAAGTACAAGGAAGCGACCGGCATTCAGATCCGAATGGAGTACCTGCGCAAACACCAATTCGTCAGTCAAAGCGCAAATTCCTGTCCCTGCCTCACGAAACCGGCAAACTCGCTTTCCACTTCGAGCCGGTGCTGTTCAAAGTTGTCCTCGTAACTCATCAGATGCATGCGTTGGCGCACCTCAAAGGGATAGGTTTCCCTGAGTTCACGTACCGAGGCATGAACAGGATTCCAGTCCGACAGCGTTGCATCGTGAAGAATGACCTGGGGAGTGAATTTTTCGACCAGATCAGGAATCGGCCGTGTATCGCCACTGAACATCAGGTGGTTGTTGATAAACAGGCCGTACGATGGCTTTTGCGGGGTATGCTGATTCTGGAACAGCTGAAACTGGATGCCCTCAAACTCAAAGCTCATGTCTTCCAGCAAAACCACATCAAAGAAATCGTCCAACTCAGCAGGCCCCTCACCAACCTGCCCCATGACACCCTTCAATGTATGCTCCCACAGCTCCTCATACACTCCAGGCGGCAGATAAAGAGTAGGACGAAAACCATGCTGAAAACGGCACTCGTATCCTAATCGCTCCAGACCAAAACAATGGTCGGCATGGGCATGAGTAATAAAAACCGCGTGTACATCGGCCAGACCCAACCCCTGATCTTGAAGCGCAAACTTAATCGTATAGCCCGCGTCAATCAATAATCTCCGACCACCCGCTTCCACCATTGCATTATTGTTCCAATGCTTGAGCGCTTCGGAGTGGCCAACTCCCAGCATTGTCAGCGTTGCCATAATTCGTTCCTTTAAGTAGTTACCGGAAGGGATAGGGTGACAAAAATCTTGAACAGGGATAGTAATATATGCAAGCTTTTAGATATAAACTCCGAGCTTTGAGTATTATGTTCCCGCAAAACCGCTACCAACGTTGAACGCATTATGCCAATCAGTACACCAACAACAATTTACTCTATCCTGCGCGATGTTGGCACCATAGCGCTTGTTGGGGCCAGCGATAAACCCAACCGCCCCAGCAATGAGGTGATGGCCTATCTGCAGAGCCGAGGCTACCGGGTGATTCCGGTGAACCCAAGGCTGGCTGGCAGGACGGTGCTGGGGGAAACCGCATACGCCAACCTGGCAGACATTCCAGTAGCGGTGGACATGGCGGATCTGTTTCTCGCACCGAGCCATACCGACCCCGTCATCGACTCCTCGATTGAGCTGGGCATTCCCGTTATCTGGATGCAAATCGGCGTTATCAACGAAGCGGGTGCTCACAGAGCTGAACAGGCCGGTGTAACGGTCGTGATGGACCGGTGCCCCAAGCAGGAAATCCCCCGCCTTGGCGTGCCCACAGTGTCGCGGCCGCCAGGCTAAGCTGTCGCCCACAGTCAGGATTCCCGCCATCCTGTTCTGACCGCAACACTTCTGCCATAATCTAGCCAGACAATCAGAAGACTGGCAGAGCCATGTGGTTCCGACGTAAAACCAGCACACCTCCTTCACGAAAACCGATTGCCCGTTCTCAGGCAGGATCGCTTGACCCTGACGCCCAAACCAGAGTTGAGCGCGTCCGTCTGCCCGTCGATCTGCTGACTTACGGCATGCGCATCGTCAAGCTGGACCGACCCTGGATCGAAGTGCCCGTACTGTTCCAGGGATTCACTCTTGAGAACGATCACCAGGCTCGCATACTCCGTCAGTACTGCGAATGGGCGCTGGTTGAAGGCGACGAGCAGGTGTTGGCTGAGGCCCTCGCAAGGGTCACCAGTCACAAACAGCGCACGGCTAACCCACTTCCGGAAACCCGTTCCCTCGCGGAAGAAATACCTCGCGCCAATCAGGTGTGGGGCAAAACCCAGGCGTTCGTGGAACAGATCACCCTTGCCCTTGAACGGGGCAATGACCTGAATCTGCAAGACGCCCGCCCCGTTATCCGGGAATGCGTGGAAAGTATCAAAGCCAACGCCAGTGCAATGTTCTGGATGAGCCGCATCAAGTCCCGCGACGCCTATACCGCGGAACACTGTTTGCGGGTGGCCATTTTCACCGTAGCCTTCGCTCGCTTTCTGGGTCTGCCCGACGAGGACCTGGAAATTGCCGGTATGTGCGGACTGCTTCACGATCTGGGCAAGCTTAAGGTTCCTGACGAAATTCTTAATAAACCTGGCGCTCTGAGCACGGCTGAATATGCGATCATGCAAAAACACACAACGTTCGGCTATGAGCTATTGAGTTCTGACCCGAAGCTGGATCCAATTGTCCTGGATGTGACCCGTCACCACCATGAGCGCCTGGATGGCCGCGGCTATCCGCAGCAACTGGAGGAATGGCAGATCAGCCGCTTTGCCAGGCTGGTCTCCATCGTTGACGCATTCGACGCCATGACCAGTGACCGCTGCTACCGTGACGGAATTCCGGCATCTGACGCAATCCGCGTTCTATACCGCAATCGCGGCCGGCAGTTCGATGCTGACATGGTAGAAGCCTTTATTCGCATGGTGGGCATTTATCCACCTGGAACACTGGTGGAGCTCAATAGCGGGGAAGTGGCCCTGATCGTGACCGTGCACCCGGGTAAAAAACTCAAACCCAGGATTGAGATACTGATGGATGCCAACAAAAAGCCGGTCCCTCCCCGAATCGTTGACCTGGCAAACCCGACAACCGAAGAGCAGCAAGCGATTCACCATCCGTTGCCGGATGGCGCTTTCGGAATTTCACTGAAGGGAAGGATTCAGCAATTGGTAACAGATCATAGCGTTTATCCCTCATAATTAGATGAATACGGCCGATATGTTAGTCACTCACCTCATCAACCGGAGCATTTTGTGGACAAACCTGCATCGGCGCTAACCCTGTTCGTGAGGGGACTGCTGAACCCGGCATTTCCGGCACTGATTTTCCTGGTGTTCCTGGGAATCGCCCTGGTTTTGCAGTACGGCATCGAAAAACAGGACCACACCCAAATCCAGTCCAATCTTGGCAGCGAGGCCAGTTCCATGGCAAAGCGGCTGGAGCGGGAATTCCGTGTTCACGCAAACTCCATCAGCCGCATGGCGAAACGATTTGAAGCCCTACCGGACACGCCAAAAGAGATCTGGGAGCAAGACGCCCGCCGATACCTGTCAGATTTTGGCGTCTACCAGGCGATCGAGTGGATTGACCGCGATTATGTCATCCGCTGGATGGTGCCGATCGAAGGTAACGAAGACGCCATCGGTTTCAATGTGGCCTTCTCCCAGGAACGACGAGCATCACTGCTTGAGGCACAGACCACGGGGAACCTCGATATCTCCGGCATTGTGAACCTGAAGCAGGGTGGTAAGGGTATGGTCATCTACGCGCCCATATTCACCGGCAACGCCAACAACGGCTTTATTGCCGGCGTGTTCCGGATGGAAACCCTGGCGAATTATATGCTTTCCAACCGCGCCCTGACCTCCTTCCACATCGAAATCCGGGAAAAAGGCGAACCCGCCTACGTGCTTAACGATTCAATGGCAACAGACTCCAGGTTCTCCCGCACCCTGGATGTTGACCTGCCAACACTCGATTGGACACTGGCGGTAACTCCCTCCATCTCGTGGGTTGAGGAACAACGCAGCCGCTGGCCATTTGTGACCTTCATCGTCATGCTGTTCATGGGCCTGCTGACCAGCCTTACCACACTCCTGGTGCAGCTGACTCTCAAGCGCAACCATGCACTGCTGAAAACCCGCCGGGAGCTGGACGCTGAGATCAGCCAACGTCAGGCGGTGCAAAAGGATCTCGCTCGTCTGGAAACCACAGATGCGCTGACAGGCCTCGCAAATCGTCGTTTTTTCATGGAAGATCTGGCACACACCCTAAGCATCGCCGACCGTCAGATGCGCCAGGCAGCGCTGGTGATGATCGACCTGGACCGGTTCCAGACGCTCAACGATTCTCTCGGCCACCAATTCGGTGACGAACTGCTCATCAAAGTCGCTGAGCGCCTGAATGCTCTCAGCGACGAAAAAGTCATGGTGGCCTATTCCGGCGGCGACGAGTTCATGGTGTGCCAACAGCATGTTGAAAACATTGATGATGTAATCAATCTGCTGGGCCAGATCAAGCAATGCTTCGAGGAACCTTTTGCGGTGCAGGCCGAGGAACACGGCATTACCGCAACCATGGGCGTGGCCGTCTACCCCCAGAGTGGCCTGGATGCTGACACCCTGTTGCGCAATGCCGATGTGGCGCTCTACCGGGCCAAGGAACAGGGCCGCAACACCTACCAGTTCTACACCGAAGGCATGCAGGATCGGGAAGTCATGCGCCTGGAGTTGGACAAGGATCTTAACCACGCGCTGGCCAACGACGAGTTCGTGCTGTATTTCCAGCCCCAACTGGATCTCAACGACTCGTCGATCAACAGCGTAGAGGCTCTGATACGCTGGCAGCATCCTCGCCGTGGCCTGTTGCCACCAGTGGACTTCATTCCCCTGGCGGAGGAAAGCGGCCGCATTACCGACATTGGTCGCTGGGTGGTCATGGCCGCCTGTCGGCAACTGGCGAAATGGCAGAAAGGTCCCTACTCCAATCTGCGCATCGCGGTGAATCTCTCTGGGCGCGAACTGGATGACGAAAGCATTGTCGACCATATCCAGGAAGCGCTGGAAAGCAATGGCGTTCCCGCGAGCCGGCTGGAGGTGGAGCTGACCGAAGAGATCTTCATCCAGAATATCGAGCACAACCTGAACCAGCTGACCAAGCTCCACAAGCTGGGTGTGCACCTGGCCATTGATGACTTCGGTGTGGGTTACTCTTCACTGGGTTACCTACGGGATTTTCCAGTGGACCTGCTGAAGATTGACCGCTCCTTCATTACCGACGTTACCGAACGCCACGACGATGCGGTGATTACCCGCGCGGTGATTAACCTGGCCCACAATCTGGGCATTCAGGTGGTGGCGGAGGGCGTGGAAACCCATGAGCAGCTGACCTTCCTCAAGAATCACCGCTGCGATGTGATTCAGGGTTACCTGATCAGCCGCCCGATTCCGGCACGTGAACTGGAGCGGGCGCTGAGTGCTGGTTTGCTGGAAATCGACACGCCGGTTGGTAGCTGATTGAAATGAGTGCCGCAATTCACCACTATTGCCGTATTCATTTTCAAGGTGTGGCCTCATGAGTTCTAAATATCTGACGCCGGAACAGGATGTCCTTCTGCGACGGTGGGAAGCCTGGAACAAGCGTTACTTCATTTTCGCGTTCTTCTCGCTGGTCATTGTTCTGGTCTTCAGCAGCCAGCTTGGGCTGTCCAGTGGCGACAGCTGGGGGCCGCTGGGGCTTCTGATTGCCGCTTTAGTTACCCCCATTATCATTCTGCAACTGCGTCTTGCATGTCCCGCCTGTGGGCAAAAGATTGGCTGGCAGGCCAAGCTGATGGCCCCAGACCAGTGCAAAGCCTGTGGCACTTTCCTGCGCGCTAAAAACTCTTCCTGAAAAACCTTTGACCTATGAGTAGCTCATAGGTTTTAGTCTATTCCTAATGCAATGCCTGGTGGTACCCGACATTGGGTGCCTGTTCGTGATTGAAAGGTATCTGTTTCCAAAACACGCTCCTGCGGCACATCCATGTGACGCTTGGGCTCCGCCATCCATGGCTCCGCACAGTTTTGGAAACAGATACCTTCCACTCACTTGTTCGACGTTCGGAATGGCCGGCAACGTTATGAAAGTCAAAGAAATCGCTATTGGCGCCGGGGTTAACCCGGACAACAACTACCAGCAATACGATTCCGAAGACCTGCGGCGGTTACGATTTGCCCGCAAAGCCCGGCAACTCGGATTTTCACTGCCGGAAATACGACAGATTCTGGAGCAGGCAGATGACCATCATTCGCCCTGCCCGATGGTGCGGGACGTGTTCCAGCAGCGGCTGGTGGAAGTGGAGCGTGAGATTGCCGAGTTACAGCAACTGCGTAGTCGTATGACCGCCGCGCTGTCCGCCTGGCAGGATATGCCGGACGGCACACCGGACGGACACACGATTTGCAGGCTGATTGAACATTGGGATGAATCCCTGCCGGACGACGGTTGGAAGGAGTAAGGCTCGATGAATGAGAAAACCGATTTGAACGACGGCCAGATTCAACTGGCCGTTACCGGCGCCAACTGTGCCTCCTGCGTGAATACGATTGAGAGCGCGCTGAAGTCGGTGGACGGCATCACTGGCGCTCACATGAACCTGGCCGACCGAACTGCCACGGCGACCGGGCATGCTGACCCTCAGGCTCTGATCAGGGCGGTGGAAAGCTCCGGCTATGGAGCCAGCCAAATCGAAGACCCTGACGCGGCGGACGACCGCAAGCAGGAGGAGGACCGTAAGCAGTACAAGACCCTGCTGGTGAAGATGGCTGTCAGTCTGGGACTCGGTCTCGGCCTGATGATCTGGGGCATGGGGTTTGGCACCATGATGGTGACCAGCGAGAACCAACTGATTTGGCTGATCCTTGGCGTTGTCACCCTGGGCGTCATGGCGGTCACCGGTGGTCACTTTTTCTCTGGAGCGTGGAAAGCGTTCCGGCACCACAATGCCAACATGGATACGCTGATTGCTTTAGGGACCGGTACCGCCTGGGTCTATTCCATGACGGTAGCCAGTATCCCGGATGCGCTGCCGGAAATGGCGCGACACGTGTATTTTGAGGCATCGGCGATGATTATTGGCCTGATCAATCTGGGCCAGGCGCTGGAGCTTCGCGCCAAGGGCAAAACCTCCGAAGCCGTGCGCCGCCTGCTGGATCTGCGCGCCAAAACCGCACGCGTAATCCGTGATGGCGATGAGCAAGATCTGCCGGTGGACCAGGTTCGGGCTGGTGATCACATCCGCGTTCGTCCGGGTGAAAAACTCCCGGTGGACGGGGAGATTACCGAAGGCATTACCCGCGTTGACGAGAGCATGCTCACCGGCGAGCCCATGCCTGTCAGCAAGGGCGAAGGCGACGAAGTGTCCGCTGGCACCATCAACACCCATGGTGCCATTATCTACAGGGCCACCCGCGTAGGCAGCGAAACCGCCCTCGCACAAATCATCCGTCTGGTGAAAAAGGCCCAAGGCTCCAAGCCCGCTATCGGCCGCCTGGCAGACAGGATTTCCTCGATTTTCGTACCCAGCGTGATGCTGATTGCCGTGGTATCGGCACTGGTCTGGTACAACGTCGGGCCGGAACCGGCCGTGGTTCACATGATGGTGGCCGCGACAACAGTTCTGATCATCGCCTGCCCCTGTGCCCTTGGGCTTGCCACACCTATGTCAGTGATGGTGGGCGTCGGAAAGGCGGCCGAGTACGGCGCACTGATTCGCCAGGGGGACGCACTGCAGACGGCCGGCAAGCTGGATCTGGTGATCCTGGACAAGACTGGCACCATTACCGAGGGGCACCCGGCCGTCACCCGTTTTCATGCCACCGACGGCGATACCGGCAGGTTGCTGGCCCTGGCCGCCGGTCTGGAACAACACTCGGAGCACCCGTTGGCCGAAGCCATTATGGCGAAGGCGAAGGACCAAGGGGCAACGCCGGACAATGTCACCCGCTTCGAAGCCCTCAACGGCAAAGGCGTGCAGGGCGAGCTGGATGGACAAACCGCGCGCCTGGGCAACCGCCGCTGGCTGGAGAGCGAGAACATTGATCTGGCCGAACTGCAGGAGGAGGCCAATGCCATCACCGCCGAGGCCGGAACCTCACTGTTCCTGGCCCTGGGCAATCAGGCGCTGGGAGTGGTCGGCGTTGCCGATGCGGTGAAACAGGATTCGGAAGCCGCCATACGGAGACTGCACGACGCCGGCATCCGGGTGATGATGGTGACCGGCGACGTCGACGGCACCGCCAGGGCCATTGCCGAGAAAACCGGGATCGACGATTACCGCGCTGAAGTTCTGCCGGAAGACAAGGCCACCATCGTCAGCGAGATGCGGGGCAAAGGTTATACCGTGGCAATGGTAGGCGACGGCATCAACGATGCGCCTGCCCTTGCAGCGGCGGACGTTGGCTTTGCCATTGGCACCGGCACCGATGTCGCCATTGAAAGCGCCGGTATTACGCTGATGCGGGGCTCTCTCCACGGCGTTGCCGACGCCATTGAGATATCCCGGGCCACAGTACGCAACATCCATCAGAACCTGTTCGGCGCCTTTGCCTACAACTCGTTGGGCATCCCCGTCGCGGCCGGACTGCTTTACCCACTGTGGGGGATTCTGATGAGCCCGATACTGGCCGGCGCCGCGATGTCGCTGTCCTCGGTCACGGTCGTCACCAACGCCAACCGGCTGCGACTGTTCAAAACCACCAGTAACGCAGGCAAGGAGGGGAACCAATGAACACACTTCTGGTCAATGCCGGAGGACTGATCCTGATGGCCGCCATCGTCTGGTGGTTCTGGTTGTCACCCTCTGGCGACGGAGAACCAAACCACGATCACAGCCATCATCATTGAGGTAACATCATGAAAAAACATATGTTGGCCCTTGGCCTCGTCGCAACCGTCGGCTTGAACGGTCAGTTACAGGCCGAAGACGGGCTGAAAGACATCCATGTCTACAAGTCACCGACCTGCGGCTGCTGCACGGATTGGGTGGACCATCTGAAGGAAAACGGTTTCAAGGTCGAAGTCACTGAAACCAATAACCTGAATCCGATAAAGATCGACGCCGGCCTGACACCGTCACTCGCCAGCTGCCACACTGCGTTCGTCGGCGATTATGTGATTGAGGGCCATGTGCCTGCCAATGACATTCACCGGTTGATCGCCGAAGCCCCGAAAGCAAAGGGCCTGTCGGTGCCTGGCATGCCAGCTGGCTCCCCCGGCATGGAAGTGGGGGATCGCAAGGACCGCTATCAGGTGTTGATGTTCAACGACAGCGGCCAGACCAAAGTCTTCGCAGAACACAACTAGTTTTCCTACACACTTTGCCATGCCTGCTCTATCATAGCTTCCTGATAGATCCAGACTGTGCATAAGGAAAGCTTTTTGAGCCTGAAAACCCGACTACTCGGCCTGGCAGCGGCTCTGATGATCATCGTCTCAGTCGCCTCCTGGCTTGCGTATCGTGAGCTTTCCGAGGACATCATTGAGCGCTGGGGGCAGCAGGTTGCTGAAATTCAGGTGCGCTACGACAGCGCCCGCCTGCTGCAATCCCTGGAACGGGAAATCGGGCTTGCCCGCCAGATGGCCGACTCTTCCACGCTGGTCAACTGGGCTACCTCACCGGAAGACAAGGCGTTACAGCGCGACGCCATCCGCGAAATGGAAAGCTTCCGAAGCAATTTCCGCGACAACAGTTATTTCGTCGCCCTCCGTGATTCCCGCCGCTATTACTACAATAATACCAACAACGAATTTGCGAATGATCAGTTCCGCTACATCCTGGACCCCGACAAACCCGAAGATGCCTGGTTCTTCCAACTGATTGAGGAAGGCCGCAATTTTCATCTGAACGTAAACCCTGATACCGAACTCGGTGTGACCAAACTCTGGATCGACGTGCTGATGCGGGATGAGGAAGATCGCATCGTCGGCATGGTCGGTACCGGCCTGGACCTGGACGCGTTCCTGCAGGATATCGTGGATATTGACCAGGAGGGTATCACCACCCTGTTCGTGGACTACAACGGCGCGATACAGCTCTACCGCGACCGCAACTACATCGACTTTGCCAGCATCATCAAACCCGAAGGCCAGAAAAGCACCGTCGACCTGCTGTTTGATAACCCGGAAGACAAGCAGAAGGTGCTCGGCATGCTGCAGCTCCTGAAAAACCGGGGCGGTGCCACCGGTGCCGTGGAGAGCAGCTTTGTGACCGTGGACGGCCGAAAACACCTGGCTGGCGTGGCCTTCCTGCCAGCCATTGGCTGGTTCGAAATCACCTTGCTGGATCTTGAAGCGCTCCTGCCCCGAAGCTACCTATGGCCTTTGGTTGCCGTATTCCTGACCAGTTTGCTGGTCACCCTGATTCTGTTCCATCTGATCATCCGTTCCCGCATCCTCAAACCCCTCGTCAGCCTGGAGAGCGCTGTTGACAAGGTTCGGGGTGGCAGCTTTGCGCTCCCGCACCTGGAAAAACCGGACAACGAGATCGGCCGGCTTGCCAGTCATTTCGAGACAATGACCGACACGCTCGAGCATTCAACCCGCGAACTGGAACGGAAGGTTGCGCAACGTACTGACGAACTGAACAGACTGGCGCGTATTGACGCCCTCACCGGGCTGAAGAACCGCCGTGGTCTGGATGAAGCCCTGGATGAAGAAATACAGCGGGCAAAACGACAGAACACGGGCTTTGGTCTGATCTGGCTGGACATTGACTACTTCAAGGCCATCAACGACGAGCTTGGCCATCAGGCCGGTGACGACATTCTCTGCCGCGTGGCACTGTGGCTCAAGGCCGGCGTGCGGCCCTACGACCACCCCGGCCGCTGGGGCGGCGACGAATTCGTGGTGGTGCTCTCGCCCTGCGATGAAGAGACGCTGTGCCAGATTGCCACGCGGATACGCGAAACCATCGAAAGGGACAGCATTCGCACCGGCACGCCGGTAACCGTTAGCGTGGGCGGTTACCTCTGCCAGCCTGGCGACAACGTTGATACTATTCTGCGACAGGCCGATCAGGCACTCTACCGTGTGAAACAACAGGGGCGGAATAAAGTGCTTATCACTGATGCATCGGGCCAGGAAATTAACCCCGCGTAACATGGTCTGACTCATACCGCCATAACCGGTATACTCCGCAGCGACACTCAAATTTTATCCAGCCAGGTTCTGTTCATGCTCAATGCCGACGCCCTCAGCCAGTTGCGCCAGCTGAAAACCAATATCGAGGAAAACAAGGTTGTCTTTCCGGGTACCGTCAAAGCCACCAATGGGCGTTTCGGCTTTGTCGCGCTGGATGAGGGGCGAGACGTCTTCCTGCCACCGGAAGAAATGCAGAAAGTGCTGCCCGGTGACCGCGTCAAGGTTACCGAGGAAGAGGGCGACAAGGGTAAGACCCAGGGCATGATCGACGAACTGCTGGACACCAGCCTGGACACGTTCGTTGGTCGCTACCTGGTGAAGGGTAAAGGCCACTTCGTGGTGCCGGAAACCCCCGGCATCAACCGCTGGATCTTCATACCGCCGAAAGAGCGCCAGGGTGCCGAGCCCGACGCTTACATCTACTGCCAGATTCACAAACATCCGATCAAGGATGGCAAAGGCCAGGCAAAGATCCTGAAAGTCCTCGGCAAAGCCGGTGATACCGGCATCGAACGCGCGCTCACCGTTGCCACCTTCCATCTGCCAGACACCTGGCCCGACGCCGTGCAGAAACAGGCCAGTGCGCTGGATGAGTCCACGGTCGAGGCGAGAAGCGAAGGCCGGGACGATCGCACCGACCAGCCCTATGTGACCATCGACAGCCCCGGCACCCAGGACATGGACGACGCCCTGCTGGCAGAGCCCAACGCCACTGGCTGGAAACTGTCCATCGCCATTGCCGACCCGACGGCTGTTATCGAGCCGGGCAGCCCTGCCGAGCAGGAGGCCTTCCGCCGCGCCACCGCCATCTATTTTCCCGGCGAACCGCTGCCCATGCTGCCGGATACCCTCAGTACCCGCCTGTGCTCGTTAATGCCGGACGCCAAGCGCCTGGCACTGGTCTGCGACCTTCAGGTGAACAACGATGGCAGCCTCGGCGACTACCAATTTCACCAGGCAGTGATTCGCTCCCACGGCAAGCTCAGCTATGAACTGGTCTCCAACCTGATCGAAGGCCGGGAAGACGACGAGATCAAGGCGCTGCCGGATACCGTCTCCAACAGCCTCGACCAGCTCCACCAGATCGCCACCGCTCTGCGCAAATGGCGAAACGAGCACGCGCTGGTAAACGGCGACCGCCCCGAATTCCGGCTGCGCCTGGACGAGAATCGCCGGATACGGCTGATCGAGCCCTCCGTTCAGAACGAGGCCCATCGCCTGGTGGAAGAATGCATGGTCGCCGCCAACCGCTGCGCGGCCGACTTCCTTGGGCAACGTGACAAAGGGCTGTTTATCCAGCATCCCGGTTTGCGGGACGACCGCACCGATAACGTCCGCGCCTTGCTGGAAGGCTATGCCCCACAGCTCGCCGATATCGACGCCACCAGCGCCGCAGGCTTTCGCGACCTGATGAAGCAGACCGACGGGCTGGTCGCAGAGGTTCCTGTCAAAGCCATTATTTCCCGCCAGCTTGCCCGCGCCGAGCTGTCGTTCACGCCGGCCCCCCATCAGGGCATGGGACTGGCCGCCTACACCACGTTCACATCGCCACTTCGCAAGTTCAGCGACTTCCACGTGCATCGGCTGATCAAGTCGATCCTGTGGCAGGAGTCACTGAACGAGCTCAACGATGAACAACTGGCCGAACTGCAACAGACCCAGATCCGTGCCCGTCAGGCTGCCAACAGCCTTGAGAACTGGCTCAAGAGCGATTTTGCGAAAACCCTTGGCGAGGGCGCGATGACTGGCCTGATCAGCCGCACAACGCCTGCAGGGTTCTTTGTACGGCTCAATGCCAATGGACTGGAAGGGTTCGTGAGCTGTAAGACACTTGAAGGTAAGTTCAGCTTCGATCCCGTTACGTTGCGCTTGGTTCACAACAAGAACGGCCGTACGTTCCAGTTGGAACAACCAGTGACCGTGACCTTCTCCGGCGTCGACGACGAACGAAAGCAGATCCAGTTCAATCTGGTGGATGCGCCGACAGAAGGCAGCGAGCCTGCAAACACCAACGAGGCTTGAAAATTCGGCGCCGGAGCGCCATCTTAATGAATAAGCGGGCACTTATTCGTTACGGAGGTGAATCCGGATGCCTATCAGCCCAACCGAGTTCCTGAAGAAGTACGGCTTCGATGAGGAAGAAGAGGAGCGCGACCACAGCTTGCGCCATAACGCGATGGAGCACGCAAAGCATTTGAAGCGCCCTCATGCTGGCACGCCCCATGACTGGGAAGAGTGGGAGCGTTACAAGAAAGAGCACCCGGACGAGGTCGAAGACGACGAGGACAGCAATTAGTTCTGTTCGAGCATCCTCGACAAGCGTTCGTCTTTCGCCCGCCACTGTTCCGCCAGCCAGTTCTTCACGTTTTTTCGGTGCTCTGCATCGGTCGCATAATCCCGGCCCTTTAAGTTCGCCGGGATGGTAACCGTATCGATTTCCACGCCGACCTTACTTACCCTTCCGCACATGAAATCCCAGAACGTGGGGGCTCCGCCGGGATAGGCAATAGTGACATCCACCAGGGTCTCGATGGAGTCTCCCATCGCGTCCAGCACAAAGGCCACGCCACCGGCCTTGGGTGTTAGAAGGTGGGTGTATTTTGATTTCTGTTTGTCGTGCTTGGCCTGGGTAAAGCGGGTGCCTTCGACGAAATTCATAACGCTGACCGGAGTGTAGCGAAACTTCTCGCACGCCGCGCGGGTGGCTTTCAGGTCTTCACCGCGCTTTTCCGGATGCTTGATCAGGTATTCACGGGTGTAGCGTTTCATGAATGGGAAATCCAGCCCCCACCAAGCCAAACCAATCACCGGCACCCAGATCAACTGTTGCTTAAGGAAAAACTTGAGAAACGGTGCACGGTGGTTGAACACCCGCTGCATGGCGAAGATGTCGACCCAGCTCTGGTGGTTGCTGAGCACCAGGTACCAGCTTTCCCGCTTGAGTTTTTCGTCGCCGTGGACCGTCCACTCCGTACCCTGGGTGAGCTTCATCCAGCCGGTGTTGCAGGCAACCCAGGCTTCGGCGATCCAGATGATAACTTTGGTGCACATTACCCGGAAACCGGTGTGGGGAATAATCAGCTTTAATATGGCCGGGATGTAGAGGAGCAGGCACCAGAACAGGGTATTCAGCCCCAGAAGGATGGAACTGATGACGCCGATAACGGGGGCTGGCAGGAAGCTGAGCATGGTGGTCCTGTTGTTGGTTTTTTTCGATGGCTGAATGATACCAATGGTTGGCCGGTTTGGGCAGTGGCCTGAAGTGACCGGTTTGCCATTAGTGATGGACGTTCTTGCCATAGTTCTGGCCCGTACTGATCGTCTAATCTTGTTGGACCTCGGAGGCTGTGCAGGTATGTGCCAGTTGCACGCCTATATCCTGAACCGCTTAGCGACATGCATTTTATGGGAACCTCTATGCCCAACCCGATAAAATACGCTTTCGACAAAGCCTCCGGGTTAACCCGACAAACCGCACTCTACGCCGGTAACGCCTTCGACCGCGTATTTCGGGCCGCCAGCCTGGTACAGGCAGGGCAGACGCCGTTCGAGACCTTGTACACCGATGGGCTGGTAAGCCTGCGATACTACCCGCCGCTGGCTGAGGATTTTATCGAGCTGGACGGCGAAATGATCGATGTGGAACGTACGCCCCACAAGACGCCCATCGTGATCGTGCCGCCACTGGCGGTGAACATGCTGATCTACGACCTGTTTCCCCAACGCAGCCTGGTGCGTTTCCTGCGGGCCAAGGGGTTTGAGGTGTACCTGATCGACTGGGGCGTACCCACGCGACAGCACAGTCACTACAACCTTCACACCTATGTGGCGGAGTTGCTGCCAGCGTACCTGAACCGAGTGCGGGAGCACAGCGGCGAGCAGGAGCTGTCGTTGCACGGCTGGAGCCTGGGCGGCATGTTCACGCTGTTCTACTCCGCCCTCAGCCGCGATCAGCACATCCGCAACGCCATCGTGCTGGGCTCCCCCATCGACAGCCACGCCTCAGGTCTGATGGGTTTGATGTACCAGCGGGTGTCCGACGTCGCCGATTTCGTCCGTAAACGCACCGGCTTCCGCCTGCATGACGTGAAACCTCATTGGTTCCACTCCCCGGGCTGGGCCAACACCATCGGCTTCAAACTCACCAATCCCATCGGCAGCGTGATGGGCTACTGGGAACTCATCGTCCGCCTGGGCGACCGCGACTTCGTCGCCAGCCACGCCACCACCTCCGCCTTCCTTGACCGCATGGTCGCCTACCCCGGCGGCATTGTGCAGGACGCCGTAGTGCGCCTGTGGATCGACAACGAACTCTCCAAAGGCCAGATCCAGATCGGCGAAGACGTCGCCCGGCTGGACAATGTAAACGCCAACTTACTCGCCATCGCCGGCGACACCGACACCCTGGCAACCCCCGGCGCGGTCAAGCGCATCGAAGACCATGTCAGCTCGAAAGACGTCACCTTCCGGGTTACCCCCGGGGGCCACATGGGCATTCTGGCCGGCAGCAAAGCGCCGAAGGAAAGCTGGCTGGAAATGGCGGAGTGGTTGGCTGAAAGATCAGACTGAACTGAAACAGTATGACGCTCAACTATGGGCGGAGTGCGCCGATGGCTTTCCAAAACTGTGCGGAGCCATGGATGGCGGAGCCCAAGCGTACATGGACGTATTCACAGCGTGTTTTGGAAAGCCATCGGCGCACTTCGCCTTCACCAGATCTAGAGGTTATTCAAAGTAGCAGGCAACTCAGAAAGACTCCGAACCACCGCATTAGGCTCAATCCCCCAATCTTCAAACACCTTCCCGGCATCCCTCTGCACCCAGATTGCCGTCAACCCCGCAGCCCGGGCACCAATCACGTCCCACGCGTTGCTGGACACCAGGCATAGAGGCTTATCCATCGCCCCGGTTGCCCGTCGCGCATAGGCATACACCGCCGGGTCCGGCTTGAAGCTCTTGATGTCATCCACCGACACCAGCCCCTCAAACTGATCCAGCAAATGGTTATGCCCCAGTACCTTCTCCAACGCCGGATAGGTGCCATTTGAAAAGGCAAACATCCGATATACGCCCTGCAGGGATTCCAGTGCCGACAACGAGTCGTCAAACGCAGGCAGGGACAGATAGGCCGCCATCAGCTCATCTTCCCGCTCTCCACTTAAGCTCAACCCATGGCTGGCCATCGCATACCTTAGCGCCTGCCGCGTACAGGCTCCGAAATCCTCGTACATGCGCATAAGCCCCTTGCGAAAGGAAAACTCCAACTGTTTTTCCCGCCACTGGGCACTCACGGATTCCGCCGCCTCGCCTGCGTCCGGCGCCAACAGGTCTGCCATTCCCATGGGGTCCACCAGGGTTCCGTAGACATCGAACACGAGGGTCATGGTCATCGAAGTAGCTCCTCATCTGGAAAGGGTTTTGTGGTCGTATACTCTGACTACAGTATCCGTGATTGAATGATCACTCAACACTGACCAACGGGAGCTCACTTCCCCTACCGGATGGCGCCGGCGGACAGCTGCGGACCGGAAATCCGAACCGGCATTATGCTGGTGCATGGCCTGAGTGATTCGCCGTTCGTATTCCGGGATCTGGCCCGTTATCTGGCAGAGCGCTGTATCGAGGTCGTGCTCAATCACCGCTCAAAACATCTTGTCCGGAAGCCAGAGCACCAACGCTGGGAATAGCAACAGCAGGGCGATGCGCACCAGATCTGCCATCAAAAACGGCACGATGCCGCGGAAAATAGTTGACTGCCGGACGTCGCCAGCCGCGCCCTGGATCACGAACAGGTTCATGCCCACCGGCGGTGTGATCAAGCCGATTTCGGCGACAGTAACCACTACTATGCCGAACCAGACAGGGTCGAAACCCAAAGCCGAGATGATGGGAAAGATGAACGGGATGGTCAACAGGACCATGGACAAGGCATCCATAACGCAGCCCAGTAACAGATAAAAAACTACAATGCAGAGCAGTGTCATCACCGGCGTCAGCCCCGCCCCTTCGATAAGGTCCACCAGGAAAAAGGGCAGATTCGAGGTCTCGATGAAGTAATTGAACAGCGCGGCACCGATCAGGATCAGAAAGATCATGCCGGTGACCTCGGCAGCCTGCCAGACGCTGGTGAGGAATGTCGAGCGAGTCAAGGAGCCCGAGACCAGAGCGATAAGGAAGGCACCCAGAGCACCGACGGCTGCCGCCTCGGTGGGTGAGAACCAGCCCAGATACATACCGCCGATCACCATCAGGAAAAGACCCAACACGGTCCACACACGGCCGAGTACGGTCAGACGCTCGCGCCAGCTGTGACGTTCCGCCGGCGGCCCAAGTTCCGGCTTCAGCCATACCCATAGCCAGGCGGCCGCCATGTATAGCAGCATTGCGAGCAGGCCGGGAATGAGGGCGGCAATGAACAACTGGCCTATGGAGGTGCCCGTCAGCAGCCCGTAGATTACCAGGATGATCGAAGGCGGGATCAGCACACCAAGCGTCCCGCCTGCAGCGATGGACGCCGTCGCCAAGCGATCATCGTAACCATGTCGCCGCATCTCCGGCAACGCCACGCCACACATGGTGGCACTGGTGGCAAGGGATGATCCACATATAGCGCCGAACAGGGCGCAGGCACCTATGGTGGCCATGGCCAGTCCGCCCCGCAAATGGCCGGTAAAGGCGTTGACGGCATCATAAAGACTGCGGGATAGCCCCGCCTGTGCGGCGAAAATGCCCATCAGGATGAACAGCGGGACCACCGACAGATTGTAGGGGAATACCGCCCCGAAGGGCGCTGCACCGAGTACGAAGGCGGTGCCATTCCAGCCGTTCAGTAGAGTGAAGCCGCCAATGCCGGTCAGAGACATCGCCACTGCAACCGGCACCCGAAAAAAAATCAGGACCACGGTGACGACAAAGCCCAGAAGGCCAATCACGGGGGGCGTCATATCGCGCGCTCCTTCAGGAAGAAGATCTGAACAGACCGGCGAGGGCCTGCAGCGTCGCCAGCACCGCGGCAAGCACCGACAATGCGGAGCCGACCAACAACGGAACCCAGTACCAGATCATGGGAATGCGAATATTCTGCGAAACGTCACCGAACATCATCTGCATTTTCGCGGCTTCCCAGCCGTAGTAGAGGATCAGGCTCATCAGCACTACCCCGCCCAGCGAGGCAAGGGCGGCAAGCAGCGACTGGATGCGTCGGGGGAGAAACTGGCTAAGCAGGTCAACGCTGACGTGGGCGTCGCGGTGGAAGGCGAAGGGGATAGCTGCGAATCCGGTTGCCAGAATCAGCAGTTGAACGATATCCACCACGCCGGGAATGGCTGTGTTGAAGACGCGCAGTCCGATATCCACCACCGTGACCACCGCGGCCCCCAGCAGACAGGCAATACCGAACAGGGCCGTCGCACGAAAGACCTGGGCCACCACTCGGGACCAGATTCCCGGGCGGTGGCCCTTGTCGTCGACCCCGGCCCCGTTTGGCTTAGTTGGAGAACTCAGAGACATACTTCTGCGCCGCCTCATATATCTCCTGAGGATTCTCGACACCCTGGCTCTTTAGCGATTTGAGGTAACGGTTAATCATGGGTTGCAGTTCCTCGCGCCAGCGGGCACGCTCCGCGTCACTCAGCTCAGTGATCTCGTTACCCTGAGCCTTGACGGCGTCCAGGCCAGCCTGGTCCCACTTATCCCACCAGTCGCCAAACCTGACCATCAGCGTGTCGCCGGAGAGGCTGTCGATGCAGCCGCGTACATTCGTGGGCAACGAGTCGTACTTGCGCTGGTTCATCACGAAGAAGAAGGAAACCGTGTAAACGCCGCCAGCCAGATGGTAGTCCAGCACCTCATCGAGCCGGAACGACTTCACTGGGTCCCAGGGGAACACGGTGCCGTCGATCACGCCCTTCTGCAGGCTCTCATAAACCTGTCCGGGGGGCATGCCCACTGGCTCGGCACCGAGTTCCTCAAGCATCATGGAGACGGCGGGGCTTGGTGTGCGGATACGCAGGCCTTCCAGATCCTCCATGGAGGTGACCTTGGTATCGCGGGAATGGATCACGCCGCCGTTGTGGGCATGCAGCGCCAGCACCTTGAGACCCCGGTACTCCGGCTTCAGGTACTCCGGATAAAGCTTCCAGAGGGTGCGGCTGGCAACACCAGCATCCGCCACCAGGAAAGGGATGTCGATGATGGAGGTACGCGGGAAGCGCCCGCGCGGGATCCCGTGCAAGCCGTGGGCAATATCGACTACGCCGGCCATCACTTGTTCCTGCTGGCTGGCGACCCCGCCCATTTGCGTGCCGCCGGGGTATATCTGCACCTCCACTTGACCATCGGTGCACTGATTCAGGTCCTCGGCCCAGGGCTCGATGAAGTCAGTGTGGATGCCATGCACTGGCGGCAGAAAGTGGCTCAGTTTTAGGGTGATTTTCTGCTGCGCGGCGGCTGGCATCGCCACCACCGCAGCCAGGGCAACCCCGGCAATCAGGCTTCGTTGGAACATGGGCTTATCTCCTCATCGGCTATTGTTGTTTTATACAAAGCGACCTGGCCGCCTCCGGCTATTGCGACCGGTTTATAGGGCGAGGCTGATCTTGCCCCGCGCCCGCGAGCAGCACGCCATCATGCGGCTGCCCTCACTGCGCTCCTCGCGGCTGAGCACCCGATCACGATGATCGATCTCCTCGCCCGAGGTCACCGCCACCTCGCAGGTGCCGCACAGACCTTCCTCGCAGTCGCTGGCCACATCGATACCGGCCGCGCGCAGGGCCTCCAGAAGGGTCTGATGCGGTGTCACCCGTATGGTAAAGCCGCTGTCTTCCAGGGCCACCTCGAAGGCCTCTTCCTTGGTCGGGTCCAGCAGGGCGCCGGCCGCGCCGAAGTGTTCTAGGTGCAGCATACCGGCGGGCCAGCCATCAGTGGCCAGCTCCAGGGCCTCTAGCAGCCGATCGGGGCCACAGGCATATATCTGTCGTCCCTCGACCGGCTCGGCAATGGCCGTGTCGATCCAAAGCCTCTCGCCTTCATCCTTGGGGTAAAGATGCAGCTGATCCCCGTGCTCCGTCGCCAGTCGATCAAGGAAGGCCATGGTCCGGCGTGAGCGTCCCGCGTAGTGCAGAGTATAGGGCTTGCCCAGGCGCTTGAGACGGTCAGCCATGGCAATGATGGGGGTAATGCCGATGCCGCCGGCGATGAGGACATACTCCGCGGCGCGCTCGTCCAAACGGAAATGGTTCTTGGGCCCTCGGATGCCAAGTTCGTCGCCCACCTGCAAGCGCTCATGAACGTGGACCGAGCCGCCGCGGCTCTGTGGCTCGCGCAATACCGCCAGCTCCAGGCGCTCAGGACGATCCGGGTCACCGCACAGGGAGTAGTGCCTTCCCATGTCATCCAGCAGCAGTTCGACGTGCGCCCCAGGCGTCCAGTTCGGCAAGGGCCGGCCGTTGGGGTCTTCCAGGCTCAAACCGACAATGTTCTCCGCCAGCACGCGCTTGTCAGCCAGGCGCACGCTACGGGCCAGATCCTTGACTGCCGGCGCGCCGATCTCGAAGTCCATGCGCGGCTCCCTGGCCTGTTCCAGGCGCCGCTCGGGGTTCTGAGCCGGATCCCAGCGCACCCAAAGGTGATCCGGACCGCGAAACGAGGTGTTAGGCAGGTAGGTAAACTGCTGATCCGGCACCAGCTCCATGTGCGGCAGCCGGCGCGTGAACTCCTCGAGGAAAATCCGCATCTCCATTCGGGCGATGTTCTTTCCCATGCACTGATGACTGCCATAACCGAAGGTCAGATGATCCACCGCATTGTCGCGGTAGAGATCCAGTTCGTCGGGGTTCTCGAAGTGGCGCTCGTCGTGGTTGCCAGAGGCCGTAACCATCAACAACCGTGCACCCTCCGGGATCTGGGCATCACCAATAGTGGTCGGGCGGGTGGTGATGCGCCGCCAGGCAACAACTGAACCGGTGTGGCGCAGACATTCCTCGACGGCATTGGGTATCAGTTGCGGCTTGCGGCAGACCTCCTCCCACAACTCGCGCTGCTCCAGCAGCCGACGGAGCATGTTGGCCGAGGCGTGAGCAGTGGTCTCATGGGCGGCAACGATGATGGCCATCATCATTGAGTGCAGATAGCTGTCGGTGATGACCTCCGGGTAGCTCACCTGCTGGCGGATGGCGTAGCGCATCCAGCCCGGGCCGTCCGGGGTGGCGCGCATCTTCTCCAGAACCTTGCCGGCATACTGCCAGAAATGGCCCACGGCATGAGCCACCTCGACCTGCTCTTCTCTGGAGGGGCGACCCCAGGTATTCACGGTATGCGCGATGGAGTATTCGCGCAGCTTGCCCATGTCCTCCTCCGGCACGCCCAGAAAGTGCAGCGCCACCGTCAAGGGGATCTCCCAGAGCATTTCTTCGACCAGATCCGCCTCGCCCTGGTCGACGATCCTATCCAGGGCCTCCCGGGTCAGACGCCGCACCATCGGTTTGTGCCGTTCCAGGTTCTCCGGTGTGAAGTGCTCCATCAGAACCCGGCGCCGCTCTGTGTGTTGAGGTTCATCCTCGTTCACCAGGGTACGGTTCATGGCGTAATCGTATTGTTTGAGCGCCTCCTGAGCCTCCTCGGACACGGGGGTGATTTTCTCCAGGGCAATCGCCGGAGAGAAGGTGATGTTATCGCGGAACACCGCCTTGATGTCGTCGTAACGGCTGATCACCCAATAGTCTAGTTTGGGGCTGTAGAACGCTGGCGCTTGATCCCGTGACCAGCGTAGCGCCTCCGCCGGATCCAACTGATAGTCGTCGCCGAAGGGGTCGAATTCCGCTGCTTGGTGCGAAACGGGGCAGCCGACCGCGGCTGTCCCGGTGACGGGGCACCCCTGGGTGTTATGGGTCTGCTGCTTATCCGCGCTTTGACTCATCGTGACTTCCTTATTATTATTTTACTAATAACGCACATATAGTGCATTATTGAATAATAGAACTCATCTGATCGTTCGTCAAACCATGAGAGATATAAGCACATGAGCTCCTTGCAGACCTTGTCCCGGGGGCTGACCGCCCTGAAGCTGGTGGCCCAGAAAGAGAATGGGCTGGCGATAGCCGAGTTGGCGGAAGCACTGGGAGTACACCGGGCGATCATCTATCGGTTGGTGTCGACCCTGGAGAGCCACGACCTAGTGACCCGTGGCCTCAATGGCCGAATCTGCCTCGGGGGCGGGGTAGTGGCGTTGGCATCGCGGGTCGAGCCGCAGCTACGGGCCATGGCTCGTCCCTTGCTGCAGAAGCTGGCCGAACGAACCCAGGCTACGGCATTCCTCTGCGTCGGACAGGGAGAAGAGTGTGTCGCCGTCGAGGTGGCCGAACCGGAGACGCTGCTGCTGAGTGTTTCCTACCGCGTGGGTAGCCGCCATCCGCTCGAACGAGGCGCGGCGGGTATCGCCGTCGCCTCCCTGCGCCCGGAACGCCCGGAGGATTCCGAGGCGCTACGCCAGGCCCGGCGCGATGGCTACAGCGTCACCAGGGGGCAGCTTCAGGCAGGCGCCATTGGCGTGGCGGCGCCGCTGGTCTATCCCGCCGAAAGCCACTTCCGGTTCGAAGGCTGCGTCGGCGTGGTCGCGCTGCAGGATCTGGATGTGGAGGCTGCCACCACGGCGGCGCTGGACTGCGCCCAGCAACTGGTAAACTGCATGGAATAAAGCAGGTGCAGGCTGGAGACACTGAGACCACAGGACTCAGCGCTATAACGCCTGCAAGACATGACCTAAGCAACTGGCTACACCACGTACACCTTCTCCGATGGCGTAGCCAGTCTAGAGATGGTGCTTCTCCTGTCTCTCAAGTTGCCGTTCGAGCTTTCCCATTATATTGAACAAATCGCGATATTCCCCTGATGTGAGCACCCCCACAAGCTCCGCCTCCCAGGCTTGGGCTTGAGGTATAAGTTCTGCAAGCAGCTTCTGCCCCGGACCAGATAGGCTCAGGACCTGTATACGCTGGTCATCAGGTGAAGGTGAGCGAATGAGCAGCTCACGTTCTTCCAATGACTGTATCGCGCGCGATACCCGCACCTTATCCATATTTGTATGAACGCATATTTTTTTGGCCGTCAGGGTTTCGCAATGACTCAGCCACGCCAATACCCGCCACTGAGCGACGTTCAGGCCATAGTGCTCGGCATAGAACTGGGATAGCTTGTCGCTTATACAGTCAGCTAACCGATTGAGCCGGTAAGGCAAAAACTGGTTAAGGTCAATTTCGGGCTTGGCGGATAATTCCAGGTTACTCATGGTCGCTGTGCTCTGGCGCTGGAAAATAATAATAGTTACATATAAAACAATACGATACCCAGAAATCTTGGGCCAGGCAATCGTTGGTTCTGGGCAAAACCTTCCCTGCTGCTGGAGTTGCCACGCTTGACGAACCCTCTCAATTACTCCTAGCATACCGATTAGTTTCATTTGTAACTTTATGGCCCGACTGATAATAAGAGCCGTTATGAATAGCCAAACGCAGGAATACCTCAGCGGATTCCGTAACCACCATGCCACCGAGGCCTTGTCGGGCGCACTCCCGAAAGGAAGGAATTCACCACAGCGCTGCCCCTACGGCCTTTATGCCGAGCAACTGAGCGGCTCGGCGTTCACCGCGCCACGCAGTCAGAATTTGCGTAGCTGGCTGTACCGCATCCGGCCCTCCGTCGCCCAGAGCGCTTATAGGCCTGTATCTGTCGCTATGCTGGCCACCGCACCTCCGGATAAACCCGCTGCGGATCCCAACCAGATGCGCTGGAATCCACGCCCACTGCCCGATAAATCTACAGACTTCATCGAAGGTCTGATGACCATCGCGGTCAATGGCGACGCCTCTATGCAAACCGGTTGCGGTGTGCATCTTTATACCCTCAACCGCAATATGGATCAGCGGTTCCTGTACAACGCTGACGGCGAATTTCTGATCGTGCCGCAACTGGGGGCCCTTACGCTGCGCACTGAACTGGGACTGCTTGACGTGATGGCGGGTGAAATCGCGGTGATTCCTCGTGGCATCAAGTTCCAGGTTCAGCTGGGCCACGACACCGAGGCGGCCCGGGGCTATATCTGCGAGAACTACGGCAACCCCTTTGAACTGCCAGGTCTGGGGCCCATCGGGGCCAACGGTCTGGCCAATCCCCGCGACTTCCTGACCCCGGTAGCCTCCTACGAAGACATCTCCGGCAATTTCGAGCTTATCGCCAAGTTCTCCGGCCAGCTTTGGGCCACAAAGCTGGATCATTCGCCCCTGGATGTCGTGGCCTGGCACGGCAACTACGCTCCCTACAAGTACGACCTGGCGAACTTCAATACCATCAACACGGTCAGCTTTGATCATCCCGATCCATCGATCTTCACGGTGCTGACCTCCGCATCCGAAACGCCGGGAACCGCCAACGTCGATTTCGTGATTTTCCCGCCGCGCTGGATGGTGGCCGAAGAGACCTTTCGACCTCCCTATTTCCACCGCAATCTGATGAGCGAATTCATGGGCCTGATCCACGGCGAGTATGACGCCAAAGCAGAAGGCTTCCTGCCGGGAGGAGGCAGCCTGCACAACCGCATGTCGCCCCACGGCCCTGACGCGGAGACCTTCGAGAGGGCGTCCTCTGCTGAACTCGCCCCGCAGCGCCTGCGCGATACCCTGGCCTTCATGTTTGAGAGTCGTTATGTGTTTCAGCCGACACCGGCAGCGCTGGATGCTGACTTCCGCCAACATGACTACGTCAACGTCTGGGCTGGCCTGAAGTCACACTTCACCCCGGACCAACGCTGACTCCTGATCACATCAGCACCAGAATAGGGATTCTGTTATGAAACTTGCCTCACTTAATCATGGACACGACGGTCAGTTGATTGTCGTTTCACGCGACCTGACCCGCGCCGTACGAGTACCGCAGATCGCAGCCACTCTTCAGCAGGCGATCGAAGACTGGAGCACGTCAGCCTCCAAGCTGGAGAAGGTCTATGCCGAACTGAACGCCGATCAGGTCACAGACGCCTTTGACCTTGATCTGACCGCCCTGCATTCGCCGTTACCACGCACCTATCATTGGGCCGATGGTTCCGCCTACCTGAACCACGTTCAGCTGGTTCGGCAAGCACGTGGTGCAGAAATGCCTGAGTCATTCTGGTCCGATCCACTAATGTACCAGGGTGGCGGCGACAGTTTCCTGGCGCCAACCGGTAACATCGAAGCCATCAGTGAATCGCATGGGATCGATCTGGAAGGCGAACTCGCGGTCGTCGTCGACGACGTACCAATGGCAACCCCGCCTGAGCAGGCCATGGACCACATCAAACTGATCATGCTGGTCAACGACGTCAGCCTGCGGGGTCTGATTCCCGGTGAGTTGGCTAAGGGCTTTGGCTTCTTCCAGGCCAAGCCGGCATCCAGCTTTTCACCGATTGCGGTGACACCGGATGAGCTAGGCGACGCCTGGAAAGACGGCCGGGTTCATCTACCGTTGACCGTACACCTCAACGGCGAGAAATTCGGGGAACCGGAGGCCGGCCCTGATATGATTTTCAGCTTCCCACAGCTCATCGCCCATGCCGCAAGAACACGGCATCTGGGCGCCGGCGCTATCATCGGCTCGGGCACGGTATCCAATCCGGACCCAGACGATGGCCCCGGCAAGCCCATTGCCGAGGGCGGAGTTGGTTATTCCTGCCTCGCGGAGATACGGATGGTCGAGCAGATCCAACAGGGTGAAATAACAACACCCTTTCTCCGGTTCGGCGACAGGGTGCGTATTGAGATGTTTGATCACCAGGGCAACACCATCTTCGGCGCCATTGATCAGAAGGTGGTGCAGTACCAGCCGACGTAGGGGGAGGGTGCATGAAACTGTATGGTTATTTCCGTTCATCGGCAGCGTACCGGGTGCGCATTGCGCTTAACCTGAAAGGGCTCGCCTATGAACAGGTTGCTGTCAATCTGGTCAGGGGTGAGCAGCGCAGCGAAGGCAGCCTCGTGCGAAACCCGCAGGGACTGGTGCCCGTGCTGGAAACGGACGAGGGCCGGTGGCTGACCCAATCGCTGGCGATCTGCGAATACCTTGAGGAGCGCCACCCGGAGCCTTCGATACTACCAGACGACCTTGAGGGACGAGCCCGGGTACGGGCCCTCTCCCAGGTGGTGGCCAGCGACATCCATCCGCTTAACAACCTCAGGGTACTCAAGTACCTGACAGGGGAACTGGGCATCGAGGATGAACGCAAGCTCGACTGGTATCGGCACTGGATCCATGAGGGCTTCCTCGCTATGGAAACCATGCTCGCCGGCGCTTCTGAAACCGGTGATTGCTGCCACGGCAACGTACCCACACTGGCCGACGTCTGCCTGGTCCCGCAGGTATTCAATGCCCGCCGCTTCGATTGTGACCTGAGCAACTACCCGACGATCCTGCGCATTGCGGACCACTGCGACACATTGACGTGTTTCGCCGATGCGCGGCCCGTATGCCAACCCGATAGTCACTGAGTTTGTCCTCACTCTGGCTCGCAACCAGCCAGAAGAAAGCCCAGTCATCGAGGTCATCGGAATCTGGCAAAGGGGGGCATTCAGCCCGCGTCAGGGGTTATCGATCAGCATCCAACACACCACGCCGGATCTGATCCCGTTCAATCGATTCGAAGAGCGCTTTGAAATTCCCCTCGCCGAACCCGTCATCACCCTTACGCTGGATAAACTCGAAAAATACCGGGCCCAGTTGTGGCTTGGAGAAAATCTGTACCAACAGGCGCTTGGTTCGGTCCGTTGTTCCGTCCAACAGCAAACCCCGGGCCTTAAGCGCTTCAACGGGCTCGCCATGGTCAGGCAGGCGTTCATCAAGCATCTCATAGTAGGTGTCGGGAGGCGGGTCCATGAAGGGCACCCCCAGAGCCTTCAGCTTATCCCATGTCGCAAGCAGATCATCGCTCAAAAACGCAATATGCTGAATTCCCTCGCCCTGGAACTCCAGCAGAAATTCCTCAATCTGGCCTGCTCCCCCCCTGGATGACTCTTCATTGAGAGGGATTCGGATCATGCCGTCAGGGGCCATCATCGCTTTTGACGTGAGGCCGGTGTACTCACCCTTGATATCGAAATAGCGGACCTCGCGGAAATTGAACAGGCGCTCGTAAAAATCAGCCCAGTAGGTCATGCGACCGCGGTAGACGTTGTGTGTCAGGTGATCCACGAGCTTTAGGCCGGCGCCTTCGGGATAACGATCCTCGACCAGGTATTCAAAGTCGATATCGTAGATTGAACCTTTCTCACCGTAACGATCGATCAGGTACAGGGGTGCACCGCCAATTCCCTTGATCGCGGGCAGGCGCAACTCCATTGGCCCGGTGGGCATTTCGACAGGCTCGGCGCCAAGCTCAAGAGCCCTGTTATAGGCCTGACGGGCATCCCGCACCCGAAACGCCATGCCGCTCGCGGACGGTCCATGCTCTCTGGCAAAGTATGCGGCCGGGCCCTTTGGCTCACGATTGATAATGATATTGATGCCATTCTGGCGATACAGGAGCACGTCTTTTGAACGGTGCCGGGCCACCTTGACGAAGCCCATTGATTCGAAAACTGGCTCCAGTACATTCGGAGTGGGTGACGCAAACTCGACAAACTCGAAGCCATCAAGACCCATCGGATTTTCGAAAACATCAGTCATAGCAAGATCTCCGGATATGAAATCGCTGGTTAGTCTCGCGAATTTCGGTGCCAGGTGACAGTCAGAGCGCCTGAATCACCGTAGCACCCGCAATCACCCCAGGCTACACTGCCATTTATGAACCCCATTGATACATTGAACCTGGACTTCCGTGCCCTGAGCACTTTCCTGGCTGTGCTGGACGAGGGCAGTGTCTCCCGTGCCGCAGTGCGGCTGGGCGTGAGTCAATCGGCCGTCAGCCACACCCTGGACCGATTACGCCAGGCCCTGGGCGACGCCCTGTTCGTCAAATCCGGCCGTGGCATCGTCCCCACCCGGTACGCCCTCCAGGCCGGCCCACACATTCGCCAGATACTGGACGACCTGTCTCTTATACACATCTCCGAGCCCACGAGACGGACTCCTATCTCGT
>CAJXOQ010000013.1 GCA_913057975.1 uncultured Marinobacter sp. | reverse complement strand
ATTCACCGCTCATGGTGAGATCGTCACGGACGATATTGCTGACCTTGTCGCCAGATGGGATTTGCCCCGTTTCGGAGAATGGAACCACGGCGACCGGGATGGCCGAATCCGCACCCTCGGTGATTCGTATCAACAGTTCAGCGTTTGCCGGGTTACCTGCTGTCATCACTACCAGCATTAGGAACCACGCCGCGGCCATGCCAGTACGGGTTATGCCTGTTTTGGTCCGGTTCGTCATTTGATTTCCCATTGTCCTTATCTCAACCGCCGGGGATTGAACTCAATCGTAAACTGGCGAAAATACTTTTCAAATGTGTCCCGATCATCGGGAATCGGGTAACGATTCAGCGACTTAACCGCGCCCAGCGCCGAATTATCGAATGCCGTGTTGCCACTGGAGGAGACAAGCTTTACCGACGCAAGTTCACCAGTCGGTAGCAAAGTGATCTGAAGCCTTGCGGTCATCTCCTCCGTTGCCGACGAAGGCGGATACCAAGCCTGGCTTAACCGTTCACGAATCAGCGCCTGATACTTCTGGCTTTCCGACAGCATCTGCGCCTCGCGTGCCTTGGCGGCAGCCGCCTCTCTCTTACGGCGTTCCTCGGTCTCGCGTTCCTGCTGGGCCTCTTCCGCCATGGCTTCCAGTTGCTGTTCCTTCAAACGCCGCTCACGCTCCTTGCGCTTGCGTTCGGCTTCCTGGCGCTCTCGCTCTTCCCTAGCCTTGCGCTCAGCTTCTTCCTTGCGGCGCTGCTCCTCCGCTCGGCGCTTTTCCTCGGCAGCCTTCCGGGCAGCCTCCTCCTGCCGACGCTTTTCTTCCTCGGCCTTTTGACGTTCACGCTCCTTGGCTTCCGCCGCAGCCTTCTGGCGGGCAGCCTCTTCCGCTTTGCGCTGCTGTTCACGTTCGCGCTTCGCCGCCTCTTCCTGGCGCTGCTGTTCCTGCTTGCGCTCTTTCTCCTGCTGGATACGTCGGGCCTCTTCCCGTTCGCGTTCCTCTTCGGCCTTTCGACGTTCGGCTTCTTCCTTACGCTTCCGCTCTTCCTCCTGCCTGCGTTCTTCATCACGATCCGGCTCATCAACCGGTTCCGTCACCGGGCTGGGCTCAGGCTCGTTTGGAGTGATCAGGCGTGCAGAAATACTGGGCGGCGGCGGATCCTCCGAGGGATCGGTCCAGGTCCACCCCGCCAGAGCCACGCCCAGAATCAACCCATGCAGCAGGATTGACAGAGCCACGGGCGACTTCCAGGGGGGCTGGCCCGTGTTGGTTACATCACGCTCATGACCTCTCACAAAAACCTGCCTGCTCTGTACCTACTCATCAATGGATGGCGCTTCGGTGATCAATCCGACATTTGACGCCCCTGCGGCCTGCAACTGTGCCATCAGTCGAACAACGGTACCGTATTCAACATGCTCATCACCCCGAACAAGTACTTCGCGATCCGTACGCTGGGACAGGATTTTCGCAATACGTTCGCGAATGTCTGCGAGTGACATCGGATCACTGCTTTCATCGCCGATATCCATGAAATACGCACCATTGCTGTCCACGGACACCACGATGGATTCCACGTTCTTGTCAGACTGGATCGGCTGCGATGTGGTTTCCGGCAGATCCACTTTTACGCCCTGTGTCAGCATCGGCGCCGTCACCATGAAGATGATCAGCAGCACCAGCATGACGTCGATGTAGGGCACAACGTTAATTTCAGACATCGGCTTGCTACTTCTCGCCGGCATCATTCCCATGCCTTTCATGTTTCTGCTCTCCCGACTGACTGACCGTTACTGGCTGCCATCCTCATGCGGCTGACTGCTCGCTGTTATGCACACGGCGATGGAGGATGCTCGAAAACTCATCGGCAAAGGTTTCATAGTTCTTCAGCAGAGCGTCGGAAATAGCGGAGAATCGGTTGTAGGCAATCACCGCGGGTATGGCCGCAAACAGGCCCATCGCCGTTGCTATCAAAGCCTCGGAAATACCAGGGGCCACCGTGGCGAGGGTCGCTTGCTGAACCTGAGCCAGCCCCCGAAACGAGTTCATGATGCCCCAGACCGTACCAAAGAGACCGACATAGGGGCTGGTAGAGCCCACGGTTGCAAGAAACGGTAAATGCATCTCCAGCCGCTCCTGCTCCCGGGAAAACGCCACTCGCATCGCACGCTGGGTACCTTCCATAACGGCATCGGCATCCCGGCTTTGCTGGCGCAGACGGGAAAATTCCTTGAAACCGGCCCGGAACAACGACTCCATGCCGGAGAACGGCGTCGGATTACTGTTCACTTCCCGGTATAGCTGACCCAGGTCCATTCCGGACCAGAACCGTTCCTCGAACGCATACTGGGCCTGCTTGGCCTTGCGGAACACCTTCAGGCGCTGGAAGATCAGTGCCCAGGAGATAATGGACGCCAGGGCAAGCAACAGCATGACCAGCTGAACCAGCACGCCGGCGTTGGCGATGAGATACCAAACAGAAACTTCTGACTCCACCTTTTACTCCTGGATTATTCCACTTGTGAATTGGTTTTCAGGCTGCTTTCCAGCAACTCCAGCATGTTTACCGGAAGGCGTCTTGGCCGGCCGGAATCCAGTGCAATACAGGCCACACGCACATCCGCCGACGCCAGCACCTTGTCGTCGGAGCTACGCACGACCTGCTGACGGAAATCCATCCATACACGGCCGAACGCCACTGGCTCTGCGGTCACTCGCAACTCATCGTCGAGCTTGGCCGGGGCACCGTAGTGGATCGCCAGGCGCTGGACAACGTAACTGATGTTGTCCGCGAGGCCGGCGCGAAGCCCGACACCCTTATGACGAACCCACTCAGTGCGGGCACGCTCCATATAATGCAGGTACTTCGCATGGTATACGATACCGCCGGCGTCGGTATCCTCGATGTACACACGAACCGACAAACCGACCGACGAATCATAGCGCTCAGTCAAAAAGGTCCTCCCGCTCCGGGCCAGATGGCACGACGCCGAAATGCTGGTAGGCATTCGACGTCACCATTCGCCCACGGGGCGTTCGCACCATGAAGCCCTGCTGGATCAGGAACGGCTCAAGAACGTCTTCGATAGTGCCCCGCTCCTCACTGATTGCCGCTGCCAGACTTTCGACACCCACCGGGCCACCATCAAACTTTTCAATCATCGCCAAAAGCAGGCGCCGGTCCATGTGGTCAAACCCCTGGGCGTCCACTTTCAGCATGTACAGTGCCTGGTCCGCAATGGACTCACTAATGCTGCCATCCGCTTTTACCTCAGCAAAGTCACGCACTCGACGTAGCAGGCGGTTGGCAATACGGGGTGTTCCCCGGGAACGGCGGGCAATTTCGTAAGCACCGCCGTTGTCGATAGTGACCGATGACAATCGCGCGGAACGGAGAATGATATCCGTCAGATCCCTGGTGTTATAGAACTCAAGGCGCTGAACGATGCCGAAACGATCCCGCAGCGGCGATGTCAGAAGCCCGGCACGTGTCGTGGCACCCACCAGGGTGAACGGGGGTAGGTCCAGCTTGATGGAGCGGGCCGCCGGCCCCTCCCCAATCATGATATCCAGTTGGTAGTCTTCCATCGCCGGGTAGAGCACTTCTTCCACGGCGGCGCTGAGACGATGAATTTCATCAATGAAGAGGACATCACCCTCTTCGAGGTTGGTCAGCATGGCGGCCAGATCACCGGCTTTTTCCAACACCGGTCCGGACGTGGTTTTGATGGATACACCCATCTCATTGGCAATGATGTTGGCGAGCGTGGTCTTGCCAAGCCCCGGCGGACCAAAGATCAATACATGATCCAATGCTTCCTGGCGACCCCGTGCGGCGGAAATGAAAATTTCCATCTGCTCCCGCACAGCCGGCTGACCAACATAGTCTGCCAACACACCGGGACGGATCGCTCGATCCTGCACTTCCTCGTATTGTCCGGCCTGGGCTGTAATCAGGCGATCCGATTCAATCATTGAACTACCCGTTCAGAGGAAATCAACAACATGCCTGTACACTCGTATCGGGTTCATTATGCCCCAATTGTACAAACGGCGCTTTGGCTGTCACGTTACGCTCTCTACACATATGGGGCCAGGATGCGATTAATGACACTCTTTTAATCAACCCGTTAATCAGCCCATCAACTGGCAGGAATCATTGCCCGTAGCGCCAACCGAATCAATTCCTGGCTCGACATGCCCTCCTCCGCAACCTTGCTGATGGCCTTCGACGCCTCCTGTGGCTTGTAACCCAGGGCAATCAGGGCGGCTTCCGCCTCGTCCCTGGGGTCATGACCTGCAGCAACGCTCGCGTCGGCTGAGTCGGAGGTAACCGTCGCATTTGGCGACGCTGGTATAAACTGCCCTTCAAGTTGCCCTATACGATCTGTCATTTCAATAAGCAGGCGTTCGGCGGTTTTCTTTCCAACACCGGGAAGCTTGACCAGGGCATTGGCATCGCGGGCCTCAACGCAGCGGATAAACTGATTCGCATCCAACCCCGACAGAATCCCCGCGGCAAGTTTGGGACCAACCCCGTTGACCTTGATCAGCAAACGGAATAGGTCCCGGTCCAGCCGTGAAGAGAAGCCGTAGAGGCTCTGGGCGTCCTCGCGAACAACAAAGTGGGTGTGGAGAACCAGCTCGTTGCCAGTTTCAGGAAGGTTAAAGAATGTGGTGTAGGGAATATCAACTTCATACCCCAAGCCAGCGCATTCCACCAATGCCTGCGCAGGGGATTTTTCAATCAGGATGCCTCGGATACGACCAATCAACGGGTTTCTCCCTGGACTTCAATGCTTCGGTTATTGTCTTCGGACCCGGCCACTTCGCACTTTTCCGCCACCGCCAGACGCCAGCCTGGCAACGCTCTGGCTCATGTGGGCGTGGCACAGCGCAATCGCCAGGGCATCTGCGGCGTCGGCCTGGGGCTTGCGGGACAGCGCCAGCAACACCTGGACCATATGCTGGACCTGGGACTTGTCAGCACCACCCTTACCCACCACCGCCTGCTTGACCTGGCGGGCGGAATACTCGTGAACGGGCAAACCACTGTTGGCGGCCGCTACAATCGCAGCTCCCCTGGCCTGCCCCAACTTCAACGCTGAATCCGGGTTACGGGCCATGAACACCTGCTCAATGGCGAATTCTTCGGGGCGGTACTCACCAATCAACGTGGCCAGGCTGTGGAAGATGGTTTGCAGACGTTCCGCCATGGGCTTCTCACCCACCCGGATACAACCACTGTCAATGTACTCAATCACACGGCCTTCAGCCCGTACAACGCCGTAACCGGTAATGCGCGACCCGGGGTCCACCCCCATGATTATCGACACGTTGCGTCCTTATTGATGGAGTGCCTCCATCACGTCCGCCGATATATCGGCGTTGTGATAGACATTCTGCACATCGTCCAGGTCTTCCAGCATATCAATCAGCTTGAGGATGGGCTCTGCTCCCTCCTCATCCAGCTCTACGGTGGTTGAGGGCACCATAGTGACTTCTGCGTTATCGGGTATCAGGCCGGACTCCACCAGGGACTGTTTAACGTCGAGGAACTGATCTGGCACGGTGACTATCTCGAATGAGCCGTCGCCGAGCGTCGCCAGGTCCTCGGCACCGGCAACCAGGGCCGCTTCCATCAGCTGGTCTTCGTCCATCTCCGGGCTGTAGCTGATAATACCCTGCTTACTGAAAAGATACGCTACCGAACCGTCTGTGCCGAGGTTGCCGCCCATCTTGTTCAGGGCGTGACGAATGTCGGCCACGGTGCGGTTGCGGTTATCCGTCATGACTTCCACAAAGATCGCAACGCCACCAGGACCGTACCCTTCGTAGGTCGGTTCCTCGTAATTGCTGTCGTCACCATCCCCGGCACCTCGCTCAACGGCGCGCTCGATGGTGTCCTTCTTCATGTTAGCGGTCAGGGCCTTGTCGATGACGCCCCGCAATCGCGGATTGTCATCCGGGTTTCCCCCGCCCTGACGGGCCGCCACCGTCAACTCGCGAATGATCTTGGTGAAAATCTTACCGCGTTTGGCGTCCTGAGCCGCTTTACGGTGCTTGATGTTGGCCCATTTACTGTGTCCAGCCATAATCAACTCCGTTCAGTCGCGGAGCACACACGAGGGTGTGCTCCGGCATTGCGTTACTCGCCTGTCTGGGTGTCTTCCTTATTTTCGCCGGCCTTGGCCGCGGGCTTGCGGCGGCGGATATGAAGCTCACGCAACTGCTTGTCGTCCACTTCTCCGGGCGCCTGTGTCATCAGACAGGTGGCGCTCTGGGTTTTGGGGAACGCAATCACATCACGGATGGAGCTGGCGCCTGTCATCAGCATGATCAACCGGTCCAGGCCAAACGCCAGGCCACCATGGGGAGGGCAACCGTATTTCAGCGCATCCAGCAGGAACCCGAACTTGGCCCGCGCTTCTTCGTGCTCAATACCCAGGGTACGGAACACACTTTCCTGCATTTTTTCGTCATGAATACGGATGGAACCGCCACCGAGCTCGGTGCCGTTCAGAACCATGTCGTAGGCGCGGGACAATGCCGTCGCCGGCGACGCTTCCAGCTCGTCACCAGAACAGGATGGCGCCGTGAACGGATGGTGAATCGCAGTCAGGCTTCCGTCAGACGTTTCCTCGAACATCGGGAAGTCCACCACCCACATCGGCGCCCACTCGGACGTCAGCATGTTCAGGTCGTGGCCGACCTTGATTCGAAGTGCGCCCAGGGCTTCGTTGACCACGTTGGTCTTATCGGCGCCGAAGAACACGATATCACCATCCTGCGCTCCGGAACGCTCGATGACAGCCTTTGCAACGTCGTCACCCAGGAATTTGATGATCGGCGACTGCAGGCCTTCAACGCCCTTGGAAGTATCATTGACCTTGATGTAGGCCAGCCCCTTGGCGCCGTAGATACCCACGTACTTGGTGTAGTCGTCGATCTGTTTGCGGGTCAGCTCGCCGCCCTTAGGAACACGTAGCGCTGCTACGCGGCCCTTGGGGTCATTAGCCGGACCGGCAAACACCTTGAAGTCAACGCCCGCAACCAGATCCCCCACGTCAACCAGCTCAAGCGGGATACGCAGATCCGGCTTGTCGCTGCCATAGCGCTGCATCGCCTCGGCGTACGGCATGCGCGGGAACTCCGGCAGATCCACTTCCAGCACATCCTTGAACAGAGAACGGATCATGTTCTCGTTCAGGGTCATCAAGGTCTCCTCGTCGATGAACGAGGCCTCGATGTCAATCTGCGTGAACTCGGGCTGACGGTCGGCACGCAGGTCTTCGTCACGGAAACACTTGGCGATCTGGTAATAGCGATCCACACCGGACACCATCAGCAACTGCTTGAAAAGTTGCGGGGACTGGGGAAGCGCGAAGAAGGAGCCCTCATGGGTGCGGCTTGGCACCAGATAGTCACGTGCGCCTTCCGGCGTGGCTCGGGTCAGGATGGGCGTTTCGACATCCATAAAACCGTTGCTATCCAGAAAGTTGCGAATATAGCTGGTCACCCTGGAACGGAAACGCAGACGGTTCAGCATTTCCGGACGACGCAGGTCTACAAAGCGATACTTCAGGCGAACATCTTCGCCCACATCCACATGCTCATCCAGCGGGAACGGAGGCGTTGCAGCGGCATTCAGGATGGACAACTGCTTACCCAGCAGTTCGACCTGCCCAGTCGGCATGTTGGCGTTTTCGGTACCGGCGGGGCGACGGCGCACACGGCCGGTCACCTGGATCACGAATTCACTGCGGACTTTCTCCGCCAGATTGAAGCTCTCTGGGGTATCCGGATCGAACACGACCTGGGAAATACCGTCCCGATCGCGAAGGTCCAGAAAGATTACCCCACCGTGATCGCGGCGACGGTGAACCCAACCGCAAAGAGTAACTTCCTGATCGATGTGAGATTCGTTGATTCCACCGCAATAATGACTGCGCATACCGGTTCCCGTTGTATCTGATGTGTGCGTAAAAGTTTGCAAAAATGGTTTTGGCGGACCCTACTGCAAAAGCGGCCCATTATAAACACAATGAACGGGAAAATCAGGCTTCCATCACCGTGGGTGACGGTAAAACGTTTGGCCGCTAGAATGGGCCGATTTACCGCCCGATGGAGCCGCCCTTGTCAGCCCGAGCCGAACAGAAACTCCGCACTCGCCGTGCCCTGATGGACGCCGCCCTTGCTCAACTCAGTGCGGACCGAGGCTTTGGCAGCCTGAGCCTGCGGGAAGTGGCAAGGGAAGCTGGCATCGCGCCGACATCGTTCTACCGGCACTTTTCCGAACTCGACGAGCTGGGGCTTGCCCTGGTGGATGAAGGCGGTGTCGCCCTGCGGCAGCTTATGCGCCAGGCACGCAAGCGAATTGCACGGAACGGCAGCGCCATCAGCACGTCAGTGGATACCTTCATGGAGTATCTTGGCAACAACTCCAACCTGTTTCGTCTGATGCTGCGGGAAAGCACCGGGGTATCAAAACCCTTCCGCACTGCCATCAAGGCTGAAATCGACCACTTTGTGACCGAACTGGCGGCAGATCTGGCCCGTATCGCGGACGAAGAGAATCGCCCCCTATCAGACTCCAAACTGGTGGCGGACGCCATGGTGACACTGGTGTTCAATCAGGGCGCCGAGGCGCTTGACGCAACACCACCGGAAAAGGAAGCCTTGAAGGCCAAACTGAAAACCGAGCTCAGGATGATCCTCGTTGGATCACGCACCATCGCTCGGCATAAACGCTAAGCCACTCGGCTTTGCCGGAAGAGATTGCTACGCCACTATTTGCGAAAGCCGGCCCAGCAACGGCTTCAGTTGTTCGCTTATTCTGGCCAGGTCGCTGACACTGTAGGGCTTCGGCGGAAGCTTGCCCCAGACAGGACCAGGCCAGGCGGAATCGCCTTCAAAACGCACGATATGATGAAGGTGAAGTTGCGGCACCATGTTACCCAACGCCGCAACATTGAGCTTATCCCCACCGAACACTTCCATCATGCCCTCCCCGAGAAGGGACGATTCCGCCATTAGCTGTCGCTGTTTGTCCGGAGCCAGCTGATAAATCTCCCGCACGCCATCAACCCTTGGTACCAGAAGCACCCAGGGCCAGTTGCTGTCGTTCATCAGCCGAATTTCACACAGCCTGCTCTGCCCGAGGCTGACCGTGTCAGCCTCCAGGCGATCGTGCAGAACAAACGGCGACTCCGCCCCACTCATATCAACCTCCGTGGAACTGGTTCCGGCCACGGCCAATGGCGTAGTAGATCATACCGTGGCGCTCGAGCATGTCGGGTTCATACAGGTTACGTCCGTCAAAGACCACAGGCTCTTTAATCGTCGCGGCGATGGCTGCAAAGTCCGGTGACCGGAACTCCTTCCACTCGGTGCAGATGGCCAATACATCCGCGCCTTTCAGCGCCTGCTCCTTGGTTCCGCATAGAGTCAGCCCAGGCTGGTCGCCGAAGATACGCTGGGTCTCTTCCATGGCTTCAGGATCGAAGGCCTGCACACTCGCACCGGCATTCCAGAGATCTTGCATCAGGGCACGGGACGAGGCTTCACGCATATCGTCGGTGTTGGGCTTGAATGCCAACCCCCAGATTCCGACCACCTTACCCTTCAGGTTGCCATTGAAGTAATGACTGATCTTGTCGAACAACACATGCTTCTGCGCATTGTTCACGGCTTCCACGGCGTTCAGCAGGCGGGAATCGTAGTCACAGTCCCTGGCTGTGCGGGTCAGCGCCTGTACGTCTTTCGGGAAACAGGAGCCGCCATAACCGCAACCGGGATAAATGAAGTGGTAGCCGATGCGGGGGTCAGAACCGATACCCCGGCGAACGTTCTCGATATCGGCACCGAGGCGCTCCGCCAGGTTGGCTATCTCGTTCATGAAGCTGATCTTGGTGGCCAGCATGGAGTTGGCTGCATACTTGGTCAGTTCCGCAGACCGGATGTCCATGAAGATCATGCGGTCGTGGCTACGATTGAATGGGTAGTAGACCTCGTGCAGCACCTCCTTGGCCCGCTCACTGTCGGTGCCAACGATGATGCGGTCGGGCTTCATGAAATCGGTGATGGCCGCCCCTTCCTTCAGAAACTCGGGATTGGACACCACATCGAATTCGAGCTCTAACCCGCGCTTGTCCAGCTCGGAGCGCACCGCAGCCTTAACCCTGTCTCCGGTACCAACCGGCACAGTGGACTTGTCCACAACCACTTTGTACTCGTCCATGTACTGTCCGATGGCGCGCGCCACGGCCGTCACATACTGCAGGTCGGCTGAACCGTCTTCATCCGGCGGCGTACCCACTGCAATGAACTGCAGCACACCGTGAGCTACGGCTTCTTTGGTATCGGTGGTGAACGCCAGACGGCCGGCCTCAACGGTATGCTTTACGATGGACTCGAGGCCAGGCTCATAAATGGGGATATGACCGTTTTTCAGCTTATCGATCTTGCCCTGATCCACATCCATGCATAGAACATGGTGGCCCACGTCGGCCAGACATGCACCCGTCACAAGCCCGACATATCCAGTCCCGAAAATAGTAATTTTCATCCGTCAAAACCCTGAAATTGAATTTGTTTAAAGCATGGGGACAAGCAGCCTCAGGCTTGCTTATCCTGCCAGATCTTTTCCCAGGCCAGGGCTGTGCCGACGATGGTGTCCAGATCGTCGTAATCCGGCTGCCAGCCCAGTACCTTTTTGATTCGCGAGTTGTCCGCCATCAGCGCGGCTGGGTCCCCTGCCCGACGGCCGGTTTCCTGCACCGGAAAGTCGTTGCCTGACTGGCGCTTGACGACATCAATAACTTCGCGGACGGTAAACCCACGCCCGTAGCCGCAGTTCAACACTCGCGACTCACCACCCCCGGCCATGTAGTCCAACGCCATCACATGGGCCTTGGCCAGGTCTTCCACGTGGATGTAGTCGCGGATGCAGGTGCCATCACGGGTGTCATAGTCGGTGCCAAACACGCTCATACCATCGCGCTTGCCCGTCACGCATTCACACGCAACCTTGATCAGGTGCGTAGCTTCAGGTGTTGCCTGCCCCAGCAAACCTTCAGGATTGGCCCCAGCTACGTTGAAGTAACGCAGGATCACGTAATTGAGGGACGATGCGGCAGCCAGATCCATGATCATCCGCTCGCTCATCATCTTGGAGGCGCCATAGGGATTGATCGGAGCAAGCGGTAGATCTTCCGTCAGTACCGTTTCCTCTGGCATACCGTAGACGGCGGCCGTGGATGAAAACACCATGTAGGGCACCTGGTTATCTTCGACGGCCTTCAGAAGATTCAGCGTGTTACGGGTATTGTTGCGGTAGTACTTGAGGGGGTTCTCGACCGATTCCGGCACCACGATATTAGCGGCGAAATGCAGCACGGCTTCAAAGCGGTGCTGGCTGAAAAGGTCCGCAATGGCCTGTTCATCGCCGAGATCTCCGACCACCAGCTCGCCACAGGTGACCGCCCAGCGGTATCCGGTGGACAGGTTATCGAAAATGACAATGTCATGTCCGGCTTCGCCCAACTGCCTTACGACATGACTACCTATATAGCCGGCTCCGCCGGTTACCAGAACTTTCATGATCGATCGTTACTCCTTCCTTGAAAACAGCTGCCTACGGCGGCGGATGTCGGCCCGCCGACGCGTGAAGAATTCGCTGATAACATGGCTGCACTGATCCGCCAGAACACCTCCGACAGACTCAACACGCCAGTTAAGATGTGCCTCGTCCAGTGTTTGCCGAGCCGACACCACGGCACCCGCCTTTGGTTCCGACGCACCGTACACCAAACGACTGATGCGGCTGTGCACAATGGCACCCACACACATGGTGCACGGCTCAAGGGTGACGTAAAGCGTGGCACCCGGCAACCGGTAATTGCCCGAACGCCTTGCCGCGTCCCGCAAGGCGCGTATTTCAGCATGAGCTGTGGGGTCGCATCCACTGATCGGAGCATTATAGCCAGCTCCGATTTCCCGTCCATCCAACACGACCACTGCACCAACGGGCACCTCACCAGCGGCTCCGGCCTGACCGGCTAACTGCAGCGCACGCTTCATCCAGGAATGATCATCATCAGTGCCAGCCATAATGCCTGCCCAGGTCACAGAACCCCTATTCGCCACGTCAACGTTCAATAAACGGGGTATGCAACTTATTAAAACAAAAGGTTTATTGAGGGATGATTAAAGAGTGCTGCAACAATATCTGAGGCGGCATAATTGGTACCATCATCAACCAGGCAACATATTACCAAAGTTGGAAACGAGTGCGCGAATACCTGAAATTCCGCCAATTCAGCAGCTCTCATCATCGGTCTGGCATTTACCTTAGGGTAAAAGCACGCCAAACCGGAACTTTGATTACCTCACAGTGTCCATGACATGGTGACGTACGATTACAATAAAGGTCTTTCCGAATGACAGGAGTCGTTCCCATGAGCCTACCTGCATCCCTGACAGCTGCAGCCGTTCTTCTGCTCGGCACCACGCAAGCTTCCCTTGCGCAAAACAATTCGCAATCTTCACTACCCGAAGGTGCCGGCAAAGCATTGGTCGAGAACGCCTGCACAGCCTGCCATGGCGTCTCCACCATCAATCGCTCAGCTGGTTACAGCTCACCTGAAGAGTGGCGACGGGTTTTCTCCACCATGATTGACCTGCAAGATGAGCAGGCCACCAAGGTCGCCAATTATCTGGCCCAACACTTTCCGGAAGACCCCGGCAGGCGACCAACTCTGGTTCCGGGAAATGTCGACATTGAGATTACTGAATGGACAACACCTACCCTTGGGCAACGCACTCGGGACCCGATTGAAGCACCAGACGGCTCTATCTGGTGGACAGGTATGTGGGCAAGCCTGGTTGGAAAACTGAACCCGGATACTGGCGAAATGAAAGAATACAATATACCGCCATCAGCCCGGCCACACTCCATTGTCCCTGATGAGGATGGCAACATCTGGTACACCGGAAACAGTAACGCCACCATTGGAAAGCTTAATCCGGACACCGGAAATATCACTGAATATGAAACGCAGGCCAAAGACCCTCACTCTGCTGTATTTCACCCCAACGGCAACCTGTATTTCACGGCTCAGCACGCGGCCATGCTGGGCCGACTGGATCCCGACACCGGCATGTTGAAGGAAGTGAATACCGAAGCAAGGCCCTATGGAATCAAGGTAGATTCCAGCGGCACCGTTTGGATTGCCTACAATGGCACGAACAAGATCGGCGCCATGGACCCGAACACTATGGAGGTCCGTTATTACAACCTGCCGGATAAACGAACCCGAGTACGTCGACTTGACCTGGATAGCCAAGGCAACGTCTGGTACGTCAATTCAACGAGGGGAAAAATCGGCCGACTGAATCCGGATACCGGCGCAATCACTGAATGGGATTCTCCCAGTGGCCCGGACTCTCATCCTTACGCATTGGCCGTTATCGACGACATTATCTGGTACAACGAATCGGGCATGCGACCTGATGCGCTCGTCAGATTCGACCCGAAAGCCGAGACCTTTCAAAGCTGGGCCATTCCCTCGGGAGTTGGGATCATTCGCAATGTCTGGGTGACTGAGGAAGAAAACCTGCTAATCCATCAAAGCAGCACCAATCAGGTCGGATTGGTCAGGATTAACTGACCGACCCGACCTGCACACCGGTCACTCCCACTCGATGGTTGCCGGCGGTTTGGAGGAAACGTCGTAGGTTACCCGGGACACACCTTCAATTTCATTGATGATGCGATTGGATACCGTTTCCAGCAGATCGTACGGTAGGTGTGCCCAGCGCGCCGTCATGAAATCGATGGTTTCCACCGCACGCAATGCCACTACGTATTCATAGCGGCGGGCGTCTCCTACCACTCCAACCGATTTGACGGGCAGGAAGACCGCAAATGCCTGGCTGGTCTTGTGGTAAAAGTCAGCACGGTGCAACTCTTCCAGGAAAATAGCGTCAGCCCGACGAAGGATTTCGGCGTATTCCTTCTTCACTTCACCCAGAATCCGCACGCCCAGGCCTGGACCTGGGAACGGGTGGCGATACACCATGTCGTAAGGCAGACCAAGCTCCAGGCCAATACGGCGAACCTCGTCCTTGAACAGCTCCCGCAGTGGCTCCACCAGTTTCATTTTCATGGTTTCCGGCAGGCCGCCCACATTATGGTGGGACTTTATGACATGGGCCTTACCGGTCTTGGAGGCTGCGGATTCGATGACATCCGGGTAGATAGTGCCCTGGGCCAGCCAGTTCACATCGCGGATGTTGGCCGCTTCTTCGTCGAACACATCAATAAAGGTGTTGCCTATGATCTTGCGCTTCTGCTCGGGATCATCGACACCCTTCAGCTTGGACAGGAACAAGTCTTCGGCATCGACCCGAATGACCTTAACACCCATATTGCTGGCGAACATATCCATCACCTGGTCGCCTTCGTTCAGGCGTAGCAGGCCGTTGTCCACGAATACACAGGTCAACTGGTCGCCGATGGCTTTGTGAAGCAGCGCGGCGGTAACGGAAGAATCCACACCACCGGACAGCCCCAGAAGCACCTTGCCACTGCCCACCTGATTACGGATCTGTTCTACCGCATCGTCAACGATCTTGGCTGGCGTCCACAGAGCCTCGCACTGGCAGATGTTGAGAATGAAGTGCTCGAGGATGCGCTTGCCCTGCAGGGTATGGGTCACTTCCGGGTGGAACTGGACGCCGTAGAGGTTACGCGACGTATCCTGCATCGCCGAAATCGGCGCGCTCTCCGTCGACGCCAGCAGCTCGAAGCCGTCCGGCATCACCACAACCTTGTCGCCATGGCTCATCCACACGTCCAGCAACGAATCGCCGGTTGCCGTGAGGTGGTCTGTAATGTCTTTCAGCAAAGGTCCCTTGGCACGCACCTTGACCTGGGCGTACCCGAATTCCCGCTTCTCGGAACTGGCAACACGGCCACCCAGTTGCTCGGCCATGGTCTGCATGCCATAACAAATACCCAGAACTGGAATGCCTTTCTCGAACAGGCCTTCCGGTGCCCGGGGGCCGCCCAGTTGAGTCACTGACTCTGGACCGCCCGCGAGAATGATGCCTTTGGGGTTGAACTCTTTCAGTTCCTCGTCGGTAATATCAAAGGCCTTGATCTCACAATAGACCCCAATTTCCCGAACGCGGCGTGCGATGAGCTGGGTATATTGGGAACCGAAATCGAGAATCAGAATGCGGTGATCGTGGATGTTGTGGGCCATGAAATCCTCGGAGCAGAAAGAAAAAACGCGGCTCACTGGATGAGCCGCGCCTGAATCGACAATGGTCAGCCGATACGGTAGTTAGGTGCTTCTTTGGTGATGGTCACGTCGTGGACGTGGCTCTCACGCATGCCCGCATTGGTGATGCGGACGAATTCAGGCTTGGTGCGCATTTCTTCCATGGTGGCACTGCCGGTGTAACCCATGGAAGCCCGCAAACCGCCCATTAACTGGTGCACAATATTCCGCATTGGGCCCTTGCAGGCAACGCGACCTTCAATGCCTTCCGGCACCAGCTTTTCGATGCCTTTGCTGGCGTCCTGGAAGTAACGGTCGCTGGAGCCCTGACCCATGGCACCAATGGACCCCATGCCGCGGTATGCCTTGTAGCTGCGCCCCTGATATAGCTCAACCTCGCCCGGCGCTTCGTCAGTACCGGCCAGCAGGCTGCCAATCATGACACTGTAGGCTCCGGCTGCAATGGCCTTGGAAATATCGCCAGAGAAGCGAACGCCACCGTCCGCGATCAAGGGCACGCCACGGTCTTTCAAGGCGGCTGCCACGTTGGACACGGCGGTGATCTGAGGCACGCCAATGCCGGCCACGATACGGGTGGTGCAGATGGAACCGGGACCGATACCCACCTTGACCGCATCAGCACCGGCGTCCGCCAGATCGATTGCGGCATCAGAGGTGGCTATATTGCCACCGATCACCTGAACCTCCGGAAAATGCTCTTTAATCCAGCGAACCCGGTCAATCACGCCCTTGGAGTGACCGTGGGCTGTATCCACCACGATCACGTCAACACCGGCCTCAACCAGCGCGGCTACCCGTGCATCCGTATCCGCACCGGTGCCGACGGCTGCGCCAGCTCGAAGACGACCCTGTTCGTCCTTACAGGCCAGCGGATAGTCCTTCGCCTTCTGGATATCCTTGACGGTGATCAGCCCGCGCAATTCGAAGTCGTCATTCACGACCAGAACTTTTTCAATGCGGTGGCGATGCAACAGCTCTTTCACGTCGTCCAGGTTGGCGCCCTCTTTCACCGTCACCAATTTGTCCTTGGCGGTCATGATTTCAGAGACAGGCGTATCCAGGCGGCTTTCAAAGCGAATATCACGACCGGTGACGATACCCACCAGATCGACACCATCCACCACCGGCAGACCCGAAATGTTGTTGGCCATGGTGATGTCCACCAGTTCGCGAACCGTGGTGTTCGGCGTTACCGTAATGGGATCCTTGACGACGCCGCTTTCGAATTTTTTGACCTTGCGGACCGCCGCGGCCTGCTGCTCAACAGACATGCTCTTGTGCATAATGCCGATGCCACCTTCCTGGGCCATGGAGATGGCCAGATCAGCTTCGGTCACGGTATCCATAGCCGCCGATACCAGCGGAATATTCAGGGTGATACCTTTGGTCAGCTGGGTTTTCAGGCTGACCTGGTGAGGAAGAACCTCTGAGCGTCCTGGAACGAGCAGTACATCGTCAAAGGTGAGGGCTTCTTCGGCAATTCGCAGCATTGGGATCCGCCTTTTGAACATGCTAGATTGGAGAATTCTGACACCACAGCCCGCAGGCTGTGGCAGTGCAAAATTCTTAATCGACCTATTATAAATGGGCCTTGGTTGACAGTAAACCGGGGCTGATTACCTATTGGGTTGCATCTTTTTGAATTTTCGCTATTTTTACTCTCCAATTTTCGGCTTTTGCGTATACCGCGACCCGACAGAAACGAAGGAGCACCCCCCTTGGACAACGGTTTCCAGGATTCCCGGCCCCGTGCGCTGAGTGTCAGCGAGCTCAATCACCAGGCCCGCCATCTGCTGGAAGCCAGCTTTATGCAGGTTTGGGTTGAGGGCGAATTGTCCGGGTTCTCCCGCCCCTCTTCTGGCCATTGGTACTTCTCCCTGAAGGATCGCAAATGCCAGATCCGCTGCGCCATGTTCCGGGGCTTCAACCAGCGGGTGAAAGAGATTCCGAAGGAAGGCGAGCAGGTCCGCATCCGTGGCAAGGTTACGCTCTACGAGAACCGGGGCGATTTCCAGATCATCGTCGAGCATATCGAGCCTGCGGGACTGGGCGCACTACAGCAGGCCTATGAGGAGCTCAAACGCAAACTGCAAATGGAAGGCCTGTTCGACGCCGCACGCAAGAAATCGCTGCCTTCAACCCCTGGTCACATTGGCGTTGTGACATCGCCCACCGGTGCCGCCATTCACGATATCCTGACCGTACTTGCCAGACGATGCCCGGCCATTCCCGTTACCCTCTACCCCACCGCTGTCCAGGGACAGGCGGCAACGGCTGATATTATCCGCGCCATTGATCGGGCAACCCGGCACGGCGTCGCCGATGTGCTGATTATTGGTCGTGGTGGCGGCTCACTGGAAGATCTCTGGTGCTTCAACGAGGAAGCTGTGGCCCGCGCCATCGCAGCATGCCCGCTACCAACGGTCAGTGCGGTTGGTCATGAAGTGGACGTTACCATTGCTGACTTTGTCGCCGACCTGCGAGCACCCACGCCGTCCGCTGCTGCGGAAAAAATATCACCCGACCAACAAGACTGGCTGCGACAGCTCAGGGAACGGGAACATCGACTCGCCGGCGCCGCCAGCCGGGCCCTCAAACGGATGGGGACTCAACTGGCGCATCTTTCCGCCAGGCTCAGGGATCCTCGGCGTGAACTGATGGAAAAGGCCCAACGCATGGATGATCTCGACCTGCGGCTGGGCAAGGCCATGCGCCAGCGAATCGAACGGGAAAAGGTGCGATCTGAGCACCTTGGCCAGCGCCTGGGAATGCAATCTCCCGCAAAGCGACTTGACGACAACCGCAGGAGCGTTAGCCAACTGTCCGAACGACTGGCCCGCGTCGCCGGCCAGTCCGTCGTCCAACGCCGGGAGCGACTTGAGCATCTGGCTCAAACGCTGCATGTGGTCAGCCCTTTGGCGACCCTGGGCCGGGGGTACGCCATCGTTCAGCAGGAAAACGGGGATATAGTTCGCCAGGCCAGTGAACTCAACCCCGGCGATAGGGTCACCGCCCGTGTCGCCAGTGGGCATATTGAAGCGAGCGTGACCGCAGTCAATTCAGGAAACCAATAACTTTCAAAAAGACAGAACCTTAGCCTATGGTCTAGTAGTCCTACACCTCAAAGCGCCTAAAGTTGTGGGTAATACCAAACACAACAACAATAGTGATGCGAGGTGGATGTTATGGACTACCACTCAGAGTTCAGGCAGTCGATCGACCAGCCTGACGCTTTCTGGCGCGAGAAAGCGTCTGCCATTGACTGGATGGAGGCACCGAAAACCATCTGGCAGCCTACCGATAACGGCCATGGGCAATGGTTTCCCGATGGTATCCTTAACACCTCCGATGTCGCACTGGATGCCAACGTCCGGGCCGGACGCGGCGAGCAGAAAGCCCTGATTTACGATTCTCCAGTCACCGGCACCACCCGCTCATACACTTTCAATGAGCTCACCCTTGCGGTAGCACTCTTCGCCGGCGCTCTCCAGGATAGAGGCATCACCAAGGGCGACCGGGTGATTCTCTATATGCCGATGATTCCGGAAGCCGTTATTGCCATGCTGGGCTGCGCCCGAATTGGCGCCATTCATTCCGTAGTCTTTGGCGGATTTGCATCCCATGAGCTGGCCGTTCGGATTGATGATGCCAAGCCCAAAGCCATCATCACGGCCTCCTGCGGTATCGAGATTAGCAAGGTCATCGAATACAAACCTCTGGTGGACAAAGCCTTTGACCAGGCCAGCCATAAGCCGGAGTGTTGCATTGTGTTTCAGCGTTCGCAGGCGCAGGCCGCACTTCGGGAAGGTCGCGATTTTGACTGGAATGAACTGGTGAGCCAGGCCCAGCCAGCAGACCCAGTGCCTCTCCGGGCCACCGACCCGCTTTACATCCTCTATACCTCCGGAACCACCGGCAAGCCGAAAGGCGTCGTACGCGACAACGGCGGCCACGCCGTAGCCCTTCGCTACAGCATGCACCTGGTGTATGACGCCAGCCCCGGAGACGTCTACTGGGCGGCATCGGACGTTGGTTGGGTGGTTGGGCACAGCTATATCGTCTATGCCCCCTTGTTCGCAGGCTGCACTACCATCCTCTACGAGGGCAAACCGGTCAAAACCCCGGATGCCGGCGCATTCTGGCGCGTGGTCCAGGACCACGGCGTGAATCTGTTGTTCACTGCACCAACCGCCTTCCGGGCCGTGCGCAAGGAGGACCCTGAGGCCGATCAGCTATCCCGCTATGACATCAGCTCCCTGAAACGCATCTTCCTGGCCGGCGAACGCCTGGACCCACCCACCTACGAATGGCTAAAGGAACACACCCGCCTGCCAATACTGGACCACTGGTGGCAAACCGAAACCGGCTGGGCGATCTGCTGCAACCCGGTGGGCATTGAGATGATGACGACAAAACCCGGCTCGGCCACGCTTCCGTCTCCCGGGTTCAATGTTCAGGTGGTGGACATGGAAGGCAATCAGGTTCCTGCAGGGGAACAGGGCCAGATAGCCGTCAAGCTACCACTACCTCCTGGCTGCATGTCCACGGTCTGGGGGGACGACGACCGATTCCGTAACACCTACCTGGCCCCCATTGACGGCTTCTACAGCTCCGGTGATGGAGGATTTGTTGATGAAGACGGATACGTATTCGTGATGGGTCGAACGGACGACGTGATCAACGTCGCAGGCCACCGGCTGTCCACCGGGGAGATGGAAGAAGTTGTCGCGGCTCACCCAGCCATCGCGGAATGCTGCGTGGTTGGCGCTCACGATGACATGAAAGGCCAGATACCCGTGGGGCTCGTGCTCATCAAGGATGGTGCGACCATTGACCACGACGAACTTGAAGAAGAGTTGGTTGAAATGGTTCGCGAGAAAATCGGTGCCATTGCCTGTTTTCGCAAGGCATTGGTGGTGGAGCGACTCCCCAAAACCCGGTCCGGCAAGATCCTGCGTCGGGTGATCCGCCAGATCGCCGATGGCGAGGACTATGCAGTACCGAGCACGATCGACGATCCTGCTATACTGGAAGAGATCAGCGAGCAATTCAAAGGCTGACCACCGGACCCGTCACCAATCGGAACCTGCGCCACAGCGGTGCGCCCGTTTGGTGACGAGTTTATGACAACTCGTTGTTTTTGCGGTTTAAAAAACTTAGATAAAGTGCTAGAAAAAGCGTTGACGCCTTCCCAACTCGGTCTATACTGAAATTGCTGTGAAAATACAGCGGTATTTGGTGAATGCGTTTCAACGTCCTGCCGCAGTGCTCTTCGTTGCCCCTTTCCTCAGTACTTTCTGAATTTTTACAGCGCCGGTACTCCGACTGGATACCGATGGTCCCGTGAGGGCAAAATTTCAGAAATACAGGAAAGATCAATGTCAGATACAAAAACAGGCCACGTAAAGTGGTTTAACGAGTCCAAGGGCTTTGGCTTTATCGCCCAGGACGGTGGCAGTGACGTTTTCGTTCACTATAGTGCAATCAACGCAAGCGGCTTCCGCACCCTGACCGAAGGTCAACAGGTGCAGTTTACCGTGACTCAGGGCCCGAAAGGTCCCCAGGCGGAAAACGTAACCCCGGTCTGAGGTTACGCGACCCCGCCCTATGCCCCTCACGGGCACAGGGAATCCGAAAGAGCCGGCATTCGCCGGCTCTTTCTTTTTCAGGCACCCGCTTCCGCCGACGCCTTATTGGCGGCCCCATCCCGACGACCGGCCTCAACCACCTGGGAAATCGCTGAAAACAGCGCCTGCAAGGTAGCCGAAGTCGTATCTTCGGCCAGAGCGGCCGCACTGCAATGCTGTCCGTCCACAGTCACACGGATACAGGCCAGTGCATTGGCGTTGGTACCTTCACCCAATGCAAATTCATCGTAGGCTTCCACCGCCAGGGTTACGTCGTACTCCGCCTCCAGCGCCGCCGACACGGCCTCAACCGCTCCAAGGCCATGACCTTTGAGAGTGATCGGGCCGGTTTCAGCGCCAATACTCACGACGGCATTGACGCCCTCATCATCCCGGTGAAGGTCATAGGATCTCAACTCCCAGGCTTTGGCCACCTTCAGGTAACGATCTTCGAACAACCGATGAATCGTCAGTGAGTCAATCTCACCGCCATTGGTTTCGGCCTCACGCTGCACCAGCTTACTGAACTCGATCTGCAACCACCGTGGCAGGCTGATGTTGTAATCGCGCTCCAGGACATAAGCCACCCCGCCCTTGCCAGACTGGCTGTTGATGCGAACCACTTCCTCATAACGGCGACCGAGGTCGTGAGGATCGATGGGCAGGTACGCCACATGCCAGCTTTCGCCTTCAGTTCGGCGAGCCAGGCATTTACGGATGGCATCCTGGTGGCTGCCAGAGAAGGCGGTAAACACAAGCTCACCGGCGTAGGGGTGACGCGGATGGGTGGAAATCTCAGTACAGGCTTCAACCACATCGGTAATCTCGGCCATTCCCGACAGGTCCAGTGTCGGATCCACGCCCTGCGAGTACAGGTTCATCGCCATGGTGACCAGATCCATATTCCCCGTGCGCTCACCATTGCCCATCAGCGTGCCTTCTACCCGGTCGGCACCGGCCATGACCGCCAACTCCGCCGCCGCCACGGCACAGCCACGATCGTTGTGGGTGTGAACACTGATACTGATGTGCTCGCGATACCGGACGTTATCGCAGATCCACTCGATCTGATCCGCAAATACATTCGGGGTCGCCATCTCAACCGTGGCTGGCAGATTGATCACTACCGGCTGGCCCTGGTCCGGGCGCCATACGTCGTTTACGGCATCGATCACGTCCGCAGCGTAATCCAGCTCCGTTCCCGTGAAGCTCTCCGGCGAATACTGGAAAGTCCACTCGGTGTCCGGGTACTTGGCGGCATTTTTCTTGACGACTCGCGCGCCATTGACCGCGATATCTTTCACGCCTTCACGGTCCATGCCGAATACCTGTTCCCGCTGAACCGTCGACGTTGAGTTGTACACATGCACGATGGCCTTGCGGGCTCCCTTAAGGGCGTCGTAGGTCCGCTCAATCAATTCCGGCCGTGCCTGGGTCAGCACCTGAATGTGCACATCATCGGGAATGCGATCTTCCTCAATAAGCTTGCGACAGAAGTCAAAATCCGGCTGGCTCGCCGCGGGAAAGCCAATCTCAATTTCCTTGAACCCCAGCTTTACCAGCAAATCAAACATCCGCTGCTTCTGGGCTACTGACATCGGCTTTACCAGCGCCTGATTACCATCCCGAAGATCCACCGCACAAAAACGCGGAGCGGTGGTGATGACTTTGTCCGGCCAGCGACGATCGGTTTTCGCCACCGGCGTAAACGCAACGTATTTACGATGATCAAATGCCATTGGGGTGTTTCCTTGCTGTTCTCATGGGGAATTCATCGACTGTGTATCAGGATAACGCGTCACATGGGGAAAATGATTGCTTTCTTTCCCTCAAGACAGACAGAATAGGCATAATATTTCAGAATATTCATCGAGGGTGGAATTTTATGTCAACATCTGACAAGTCGCTTATTAAAATCGACAAGATTGACCGCAATATCCTCGAGCAGTTGCAGCAGGATGGTTCACTGACGAACCAGGAACTGGCGGACAAGGTTGGTCTATCGCCCTCCCCTTGTCTGCGGAGGGTACGCGCCCTGGAAGACGCCGGAGTTATTGTCCGGAAGGTAACGATCCTTGATCACAAAAAACTGGGATTATCCCTTACAGCGATCATACTCATTGGCATGGACCGGCACACACCAGAGCGCTTCGCAGCGTTCGAGCGGCAAGTGGGTGAATACCCGGAAGTTCAGGAGTGCTACCTGATTACTGGCCAGGATGCCGATTACATGCTCAAGGTGGTGGTGCCGGATATGGATCACTATCACCACTTTCTGCTAAATCGCATCACCCGCATCCAGGGCGTCAGTGGTGTTCACTCCAGCTTTGTGTTGAGGCGGGTGATTGACAGCACGGCCCTGCCTCTGGGGTATCTGTCCTGACTCGCTAACGGATGAGCTCAGCCAGATAGGCCCGAGCCATGCACTTGAGTTCACTCACCATCGAACGGGCCTGATCGTCCGGCAGGGTCGCCGCCAGCCTGAGAACGGTTCCGGCCGAGCGGGGCAACATCAGGCTCGCCGTCCAGCGACGATCTTCCGGAATGCGGGGACAGACATCCTGCAAGCGGTTATCAAGGTCACGGGCATGGCTGTATAGCTCGCGGATATCCAGGTCCCGCAATTCGGGCATCGATTCCACCCCGCTCCAGATCACGGAATAGGCCGGTTCGGTGCGATAAAACTCATAGAACAGGTCGATCAGAACGTCCACGGCATCCACCAGTTCCAGGGTCTCGAGGCGCTCCCTCAACGCCGTCTCCATGCGCTCAACATGCCCTTCTGCAATGGCCTTTACGATGGCAGCCTTGTTGGGAAAGTAACGGTAGAGGGAGGCGAGAGACATGCCTGACTGACGGGCAATTGCGGACATACTGGTGGCGTCGACACCCACCTCGTGGAAAATCGCTGCCGCATGGCTGAGAATGCTATTCACGCGCTCTCGGCTTCTGGCCTGAACGGGCTGACGACGAGGCGTGATATCCACGGTTTCTTCGGTCATATCTCCTGCTTCAGTTGCGGTTATACGGTAAAGCATAGCTGCCCGTTACATGGGCGACCAGTTTCTCCTCGTTTGCCTGCCCTGAGAGCAAGCGCACTTCGCAAAAAGCAAGGCGGCGTCCCATCCGCAGAACCCTCGCCTCCCCGATCAGGTCGTCCGGTGCCGGCTTATGCAGAAAATTGATCGACAGGTTGCTGGTCACCGCCATTTCAACCTGGCCAATGGCGGCCATCACCGCCGCATACATGGACGCATCCGCCAGGGCCATTTGCACCGGCCCAGACAGCGTACCACCGGGGCGAATCAGGCGTTCCGAGAACACCAGGCGGGTGCGGGCAAACCCGTCCTCACGCGCCTCGTCGACGGTAAATCCGATATCCTCGGCCATGGGCACACCGGCCCGGATAACGGCCTCGACTTCTACTGCGGTCAGTGTCATTCGCTGCTCTCCCAATGTCCATCTGTACCTCGTGGTAATCGCTCCGTACAATAGCGAGCACGACAGGATAAATAAAGAACCCTTTCTCAACTGCTTACGGATAACACAATGCGAGCAAGCCGCTACCTGATTGCCACCCAAAAAGAAACGCCTGCCGATGCCGAGATCATCAGCCATCAAATGATGCTCCGGGCAGGAATGATCCGAAAACTGGCCTCCGGCCTCTACTCCTGGCTGCCAATGGGATTGAGGGTGCTTCGCAAGGTTGAACGCATCGTGCGCGAGGAAATGGACAAGAGTGGCGCACAGGAAGTCCTGATGCCCGCGGTGCAGCCGGCGGAGCTGTGGCAGGAGTCCGGGCGCTGGGAACAGTATGGCGGTGAACTACTGCGGATGAACGACCGCCATGGTCGCGATTTCTGCTTCGGGCCCACCCACGAGGAGGTCATCACCGATCTGATCCGCAACGAGCTGAAAAGCTACAAGGAATTGCCCGCGAATTTCTACCAGATCCAGACCAAGTTCCGCGATGAACGACGTCCCCGGTTCGGCGTGATGCGTGCGCGGGAATTCATCATGAAGGACGCTTACTCGTTCCATGTGAATGCGGAATCATTGAACGACACGTATCAGGTCATGCATAGCACCTACTGCGCCATCTTTAATCGACTGGGTCTGGATTACCGCCCCGTCGAGGCGGACTCAGGCGCTATCGGCGGAAGCGCGTCCCACGAATTCCATGTGTTGGCCTCATCCGGTGAGGACGCCATTGTGTTCAGCACCGACAGCGACTATGCCGCCAACATTGAGAAAGCCGAAGCCGTTGCGCCTGCCGGAGACCGCTCATCGCCTTCCGAAGAAATGGCGGAGGTGGCCACACCAGAGCAACGGACCATAGAGGCCGTTGCCACGTTCCTGAAGGTAGACGCCAGTCGCTGCGCCAAGACCTTGCTGGTCAAGGCCGAAGAAGACGACAACGGCCACAGTGGTTTGATTGCCCTGATTCTGCGGGGAGATCACACCCTTAATGAAATCAAGGCAGAAAACCTGCCCGGTGTCGCTGAACCGTTGACCATGGCCACCGACGAGGAAATCGAACAGATGGTCGGCTGCAAGGCCGGCTCCATCGGCCCCGTGGCCCTGCCGGTGCCCGTCATTGTCGATCGCAGTGCGGCGCACATGGTGGACTTTGTCTGCGGCGCCAACAAGGAAGGCTACCACCTGACCGGTGTGAACTGGGAGCGGGATGTAGCACTGGCCCGCGTGGAAGACCTGCGCGATGTGGTCGAGGGCGATCCCAGCCCGGACGGCAAGGGCACCCTGGAAATCCGGCGCGGCATCGAAGTTGGCCACATTTTCAAGCTGGGCAACAAATACAGTAAGGCAATGAACGCCACGGTACTGGATGAAAACGGCAAAAGCGCCACCCTGGAAATGGGCTGCTACGGTATCGGTGTCTCCCGGATTGTCGCCTCGTCTATTGAGCAGAACCACGACGATAAGGGCATCATCTGGCCCGATGCCATTGCCCCGTTTGAGGTGGCCATCGTGACACTGAACGGCCAAAAATCCCCGGCGGTGATGGCTGCCGGCGAAAAGCTCTATGAGCAGCTTCGCCAGGCTGGTTTTGATGTTCTTCTGGATGACCGGAAAGAACGACCGGGCGTGAAGTTCGCGGATATGGAGTTGATCGGCATTCCTCACCGGTTCGTGGTGTCCGAGCGGGGCCTGGCGGCAGAAACCCTGGAATACAAGGGCCGCCGTGACGAAGACAAGCAGGATATTCCGCTGGCCGAGGCACTCCCCTTCCTGATCAGTGCCTCCCCGCGCAACGGCCTTTAGGTCAGCACGCAACGAGCGTGATCGGTTCAGGCCTGCCCTATGGGCATGAACCGATCACGCCCGGCTCCATTTCCAGCGCAATACCGAAGCGGGCTTCAACATCTTCCCGGATACGGTTGGCCAATGCCAACACGTCCTGGCCACTGCCATTCGAATGGTTCACCAGCACCAATGCCTGACGGTTATGGACGCCAACCCTTCTATTACGGTACCCCTTCCAGCCACACTGGTCGATCAGCCACGCAGCCGCCACCTTGGCATTGTCATCACCGGGGTAGCCAGCGATCTCCGGATGCTTCTGCTTCAGCGATTCCCAGGTTTCCAGTGGTACTACCGGGTTCTTGAAGAAGCTACCGGCATTTGGGAGCTGTTCCGGATCAGGCAATTTGCGACGACGAACCGCCATGACGGCATTGGCCACATCAAGGGGAGCAAGATCGTTCGGGTCCTGCCCATCGAAATAGTCGCGGAGGTCACGGTAATCCAGTGAAAATGGGCGGGTGCGGGCCAACCGTAGACGAACCTCAGTGATGACGTAACGCCCGGGTTCATGCTTGAACACGCTGTCGCGATAGCTGAAATGGCACAGGCTGTTGGTCAACACCACTTCGTTGCCAGTGTGCCGATCCAGAGCCCGGATATCCACCAGGGTGTCCTGCAACTCAGTGCCATAAGCCCCGATGTTCTGAACCGGTGCTGCCCCGACGGTGCCGGGAATCAGCGCCAGGTTTTCGATGCCCCTGTAGCCGGCTGAGGCCGCGTACAACACACTTTCGTGCCAGTTTTCACCAGCACCCAGTACCAATGTGGCCTCGTCGCCATTTACCCGCTCCCAGCACCGGCGGGCGATGGCGATACGAATCACCAGCCCCGGGAAATCGCCGGCAAACACCAGATTGCTGCCGCCTCCGAGCAGGAGCGGTTCAACCGACGTTTCCGATGCCCACTCCAGCGCTCTCCGGAGCGCCTTGACAGAGGTTACCGACACAAAGTACCGCGCTCTCGCCTCGATACCAAGACTGTTCATGGCCCCCAGGGACACGTTCTCCCTGATCTCCCCGGAATGGGTCACACCAACCGCTCCCGGATATGATCAAGAAGGCCTTCACTAGCCTCGGTGATCAGGTCAAGTACGTGTTCGAAACCCTGATCGCCACCGTAGTATGGGTCCGGCACTTCCTCTTCACCAGACCGACCAAATCTCAAAAACAATGCCGGCTCGGTCCCGCCATGTCGCTGCCAGATATCCCTGACATCCGCGAGATTCTGACGGTCCATCACCAGCACGTAATCGAACCGGCCCAGATCCGGCGCCTGGAACTGGCGGGCCCGGAGATCGCTGATATCGATTCCGCGCTTGCCCGCGGCGGCCATGGCGCGTCCGTCCGGGGCCTTGCCCACATGCCAGTCACCGGTACCGCAGGAATCGATGGCAATCCGGCCTTCGAACCCGGACTGCCGAACCACCTGGCGAAAGACACCTTCAGCACTGGGCGAACGGCAAATGTTGCCAAGACAGACAAACAATACGCTTACTTCCGAATTCATGGGTGTCCTGCCCCCTTTTGTCTGGTAATCATGATTTGCCGCAGACGCTCGAGATCCTCGACAGTATCCACGCCCGCAGGTGGCATCCGGCACGCTTCTTCGACGTGAATGCGGGCGCCATTGTAGAGTGCCCGCAACTGTTCCAGGGATTCAGTGACTTCGGTTGGGGCTGGCGCCCAGGTCACGAAATTCCGCAGGAGGCTGACGCGGTAGCCGTAGATACCAATGTGACGATAGTAATTGCTGTCTTCCGGTAGCGACCGCGCGGCGCTGGTGGTGTCGCCATTGCCCTGCCACGCATCCCGGGCCCAGGGAATCGGCGCCCGGCTGAAATAGTGGGCCATGCCCCGGTTATCGAACACCACTTTCACAACATTGGGGTTGAACACACTGGTTGCGTCCGGAATCCGCTCGCAGAGGGTGGCGATGGCTGCATCGGGATGGGCTTCGAGGTTTTCCGCCACCTGGTCGATCAGTTCCGGTGGGATCAAGGGCTCATCCCCCTGAACATTGACAACCCGGTTGTCCGGGCCAAACCCCAGCTTTCGGGCCACCTCTTCCAGACGGTCCGTACCGCTGGCATGGTTGGCGGAGGTCATCACCACTTCTGCACCGAAGTCGGCACAGGCGGCCTCGATGCGTTCGTCATCGGTGGCGATCACCACACGACCAGCCTGACTTTCACACGCCCGCTCATAGACATGCTCAATCATCGGCTTGCCGGCAATGTCTGCCAAGGGCTTGCCAGGCAACCGAGTGGAGGCATAACGTGCCGGGATAACGACGGTGTAGGACATACAGGCTTCCTGTCAGCGTTTGTGGAGTCGCTCGTCGGTCGTCAGCGTCCGGGCTTCGGCGGCGAGCATCACCGGTATCCCCTCGCGAATCGGAAAGGCCATCGCATCCTGATAGCAGACAAGTTCGGTTTTGGCATCGTTCAGCTTCAGGTCACCTTTGCATACCGGGCAGGCCAGCAGGGCCATCAGTTTTTTATCCATGGTGCGGTTCTCACAATGTCATTGTATCCAGCGATTGGTTGCAGTCATTGACGCGGGCCACGAACGCCTCGGCAAACGCTTCGGGGAGGCTCGCCGTGACAGCCAGGGCCCAGGTGTTGTCCGGGGCAATCCCACGACACTTGACCGCATCCTTGGCGGTCATCACCAGCCATTCGCCGTCTTCGGAGTGCAGGTCGGCGGTCGTAAAACGATGATGGTCCGGCAACGCAAGAGGCCTGACCTGAGCCCCCAACGCCATCAGTGTATCGAAAAACCGGCCGGGATTACCGATTCCCGCCACAGCCCTCACGCGCCGGCCCTCAAGGCACTCCGGAGACAACACTTCGCCGGTCACAAGGTTCCGCAGCTCAGTCGGCGCCAGGGTCATGTTGAACTGGTGCTCATGCTCGAGCTCGTCGAGAAGGCCACCATTGGTGATCACGAAATCGACGGATTCCAGCCGCGTCAGAGGTTCACGCAAGGGGCCAACAGGGATCAGGGCGCCGTTGCCAACGCCGCGGGCCGCGTCGAAGACCGCGAGTTCGATATCCCGGGGAAGCGGATAGTGCTGAAGCCCATCGTCACATACGATGATGGTACCCAGGGACTTCTCCAGTGCCCATAGGGCACCCCGCCTGCGGTCCGGGTCTACCACAACCGGGCAGCCCGATTGCGCGGCCAGCATCACCGGCTCGTCACCGGCGATCCTGGCGTTAGTGTCAGCGTTCACCAACAGTGGGTAGTGATCAGACTTACCGCCGTAGCCACGGCTCAGGATCACTGGTTGCCAACCTTGGTCCTTTAGCAGACTGGTCAGGGCGGCGGTCAACGGGGATTTTCCTGTGCCCCCGGCGGTGATATTGCCCACCACCACCACGGGAACCGGAATGCGTTCGTTCCTAGCCTGCCAGGCCCGGCGGCGACGGCTTTCAGAAATGGTGCGGTAGAGCCAGACCAGCGGATACAACGGCCACAGGGGGCGCCTACCGCTGTACCATACCCGCTCCACCAGCGTGGTCATACCTGCTCGCTGAACTGCATCTGGTGGAGCTGGGCATAGGCCCCGCCCTGGGCCAGTAATTCGTCATGGCGACCGGACTCGACAATTCTGCCGCCATCCATCACCAGGATGCGATCCGCCTTTTCAATCGTCGACAGCCGGTGAGCAATTACCAACGTTGTACGGCCCTGCATGACGGTTTCCAGGGCTTCCTGTATGTGCCGTTCCGATTCCGTATCGAGGGCCGATGTTGCTTCGTCCAGGATCAGCACCGGTGCGTTTTTCAGCAGCGCCCTTGCAATGGCCAGTCGCTGGCGCTGGCCACCGGAAAGCATCACCCCGTTGTCACCAATCATGGTATCCAGACCTTCCGGCATACGCTCGATGAACTCCAGCGCATGGGCCTTGGCCGCCGCATCAGTGATCTGCTCGCGACTGCAGTGGCGGAGGTCGCCATAGGCGATGTTGGCGGCAATGGTATCGTTGAAAAGAACCACATTCTGGGTCACCAGCGCAATCTGTGATCGCAGGGCTTCCAGGCTGAATTCCTTCAGGGAGTGGCCGTCCAGGCGGATATCTCCACCGGTGTACTCGTAGAAACGCGGCAAAAGACTGACCATTGTCGACTTGCCACTGCCCGAACGCCCGACCAGGGCAACACTCTGACCAGCCGGTATGTTCAGGGAAATGTCCTTGAGCACGTCGTCCAACTGGTCACGGTAGCGGAAGGACACGTTCTCAAATTCAATGTTGCCGTTGACCCGCTCCGGCGCGTAGGTACCCGGATCGTGTTCCGGTTCCTCGTCCATGGTGCCAAAGACGTCGTGGGCAGCGGCAACGCCACGTTGGATCTTGGCATGGACGGAGGTTACCTGGCGAATGGGCTTGGCCATGGTTGTTGCGGCAGTAATGAAAGCCACAAGCTGGCCGGTACTCATTTCTCCACGGATCTCCGGCGCCAGCATGGTCCACACCAGTGCTGCGATGGCAATCGCCACCAGCACCTGGATAATCGGAATGCTGATGGCCTGAGTGGAGGCCATCTTCAGGCTCTGCTCCAGGTTTTTCTCACTGACCTTGCGGAAGCGATCACGCTCATAGTGCTCGCCGCCAAAGGTGCGAACCACCCGGTAACCACTGATGGATTCGGAGGCCACGTGGGTGATGTCACCCATCGACCCCTGGATACGTTTGCTGATCTTGCGGAAGCGTTTGCTCGCATAACTGACCACCAGGGCAATCAACGGCCCTACGGCCAGGAACACGAGGGTCAACTTCCAGTTTGTGTAGATCATAAAGCCCAGCAGGCCCAGGATGGTAAGTCCTTCCCTGAGGGTGATGGTCACGGCGTTGGTGGTGGCATCCGCCACCTGCTCAACATTGTACGTGATCTTCGAAACCAGCCGACCGGAAGCATTCTCATCGAAATAGCGGGACGGCAGGCTCAGCAAACGGTCGAAGACCTGCTTGCGCAGGGCGTTAATAACCTGGCGCCCGACGTAACTGATGAAATACTGGCTCATGAAGGTACCGACACCGCGAAAGGCGAACACACCGACGATCAGCAACGTCAGCAGAATCCGGTTCTTGTCGGTGGGGTTTTCCAGCGCGGTGATGACGTATTCCATCGCCGCCGCCATGCCGGTGGAGGCCGCTGCGTAGATGACGTTGCCAACCACGGCCAGCGAGAACGCCAGCCAGAAAGGCTTTACGTAAGCCAACAGGCGTTTGTAGGTTCCCCAGTTGGTTGCCGGCTGGTGGGACTCTTCGGCTGTCGAAGTGGCGTCACTCACTGCCTTCCGCCTCTCGTTCGGTGGTGATGCTGAGTTTGGCAAAACCAAGACGACCCGCCACATCCATGGCACGCACGACGAACTCGTGAGGGGTACGGGCATCCGCAGTGATGATGAACGGCAGCGACGTGTTGTCCTGTGCCAGTTCACGAACCGCCCTTTCCAGGGTTTCCCGACGATTATTCACCAGGGTTCGATCGTTGAGGATGTATTGGCCCTCGGCGTTGATGACCACATCAATCAACTCTGCCTCGGACTCCGACCGCTCACCGTTGGCTTCCGGCAATTCAATATTGAGGTGGCTCTCACGGGTGAACGTGGTGGACACCATAAAGAATATCAGCAGCAGGAAAACCACATCGATCAGTGGCGTCAGGTCTACCCCGACTTCCTGACTTCTCTGACGCTTGAACTTCACAGTGTTCAGGCTCCTTCCACGTCAATTTCGCGGTCGCCATGCACCACTTCGACGAGCTTGATGGCTTCCTGCTCCATACCGACAACCAGCTCATCGACACGTCGAATAAAGTACCGATGGCAGATCAGTGCCGGTATCGCCACGCTCAGGCCGGAAGCCGTCGTAATCAGTGCTTCCGAAATACCCCCGGCCAGATTACCGGCATCGCCTACACCGGCGAGCTGGATCTCTGCAAACACCTTGATCATGCCGATTACGGTCCCGAGCAGACCCAGAAGAGGCGTAATGGTCGCAACAGTCCCGAGGGGGTTCAGGAAACGTTCCAGTTCATGGATGACCTGACTCGCCTCGTGCTCAATGCTTTCCTTCATGATCTCGCGACCATGTTTGGCATTCATCAGCCCGCCGGCCAGGATCCGACCCAGGGGAGACGACCCCTGCAGTGCCTTGAGCTTGCGCCCGTTAAGCTCCTTTTTCTTGATCCACCGCCACAGTTCGTTGATGGTGTGCTGGGGCGTTACCCTGGATGGCCTGAGCGTCCAGAAGCGCTCGAGGATGATGGCAAGGGCAAGAATGGAACAGGCAAGAATCGGCACCATGAGGATGCCACCGGCTTTCAAAAGCTCGAACACGCTTGGTCTCCCTGATTGTTTACAAGCCGCGCTACTTTAGCATAGCTGCCGGTGTAGGCCACACCCGGAATGTCACGGTTTTTACACTCCGCTCAGGGAGTTTCGGGTTTGCGAATCCAGAAGGGGGCCCCTGCCCTGGCCTCTGTCGTCAACACTCCGCCCGGCTCCAGAACCAGCCTGATTGCGCCGGAGGTAGCGGTATTGGCAATGTCGCTGCCAACGGAGCGATAACGTTCAACCACATCGGCATGGGGATGACCGAAACGATGCCGGTAGCCGGCGCTGAACAGGGCAAGATCCGGAACCATCCGGGCGACCCAAGATTTCGATGAGGACGTTTTGCTGCCGTGGTGGGGTGCCAGCACAACCCGATAGTGGTCGGCGTCATTCCCCAGATTGTCGGTCCGAGCCATAAACGCCTCTTCCACCCGGCGGGTTATGTCGCCAGGCAACACCACCTCAACGGACGGGACAGTCGACGATACCGTCAGCACACAGGACGCGTCATTGCCCTCAATCCTGCCTGGGTTCCGCCAGAATGCCAGTTCTAATTCGCCCATCCGGACATCCACCTGGCCAGAACAAGGCCTGACATTTACACCCTCCGGCAACTTGTCGGCAACTCTCCCGGTTTCGCCGGTAATAACCCGCCCAACCTCGAATCGATCGAACAGCAACGGCAGCCCCCCGGCGTGGTCACCATCACCGTGGCTGATCACCAGGGTATCAATACGGCGGACGCCCAGAGCAGTCAGATTGGGAATCAGCACTGACTCCACCGACGAGTAAACACCTTCCAGTGCCGGGCCGGTGTCGTAGACCAGCACCTGATCCTGCTCACGAAGCATGACGGATAGCCCCTGGCCGACATCCCATACCCAGATTTCAGGGTGGGTCACCGTCTCGTTCGGTTGTCCCATCTCGTTGCCCCGAAACACGACCATGGCAATCCACAACGACACAACACAGGTACTCGCCTTCCGAAACCCGCCGAACGGCACCAATAAGGCCATCAGCACCACCAGAGAAACCCCCACAATCTGAAATGGGCCAGGCGCCGTCAGCACAGCATCAACGCTTGCAAGCCAGGAAAGCCCCTGCCACAGCACCCCGAAGACACCATCCAACACGCCGATCACCAGTGCATCCCCAGCGGGAAGGAAAACCAGCGTAAAAGCTCCAAGGGCCAATAACGGCATGACCACCAGCGATACCCAGGGAATGGCAAACAGATTGGCAACCAGACCGATCACCGGCTGAGGCTGCCCCAGGCTGGATAATATCGGCCAGAGCCCGGCAAACACGGCCATCTGGGCCAGACATAGCCCCGCAAGCCAACCGGCCCTTCCAACACGGAGGGCAAACAGCATTACCAGGACCGTCACAGCGCCAAAAGACAGCCAGAATCCCTGGTCCAGGGGCGAAAACGAATCACTTAACAACACCAGAACCAACGCGGCCAGCAGCCCCGTAAAAACTCCGGTTTGCCGGGCGCCAACGAGAACCCACCCGGCGATGATGACCATAATCAGTGCCCGCCTGGTTGGCACGGAAAACCCGGCCACAAGCGCATACCCGACGCTCGCACTGGCGACCACAAGGAAGACCAGCACCCTTAATGTCGCAGGCGATACTTGCCGCTCTGGAAGACAAAGCAGCAGGCGACGGCATAGGAAGCCTGCCCCAGCGGCAATCAACCCCAGGTGGAGCCCTGAAATGGCGACCAGGTGAATGGTTCCGGTGGCCTTCAGAACGTCCCAGTGTTCGGGCTGCATATGCCCGCGGTAGCCCATCATCAGGGAGGTTATCAACGGAAAATGGCGAGCGTCAGACAGTCTGTCCGAGGTAGCGTCAACAAGCTCACCCCGCCAGCGGTGATAGCGGCAACGAAGCGGGCATTCAAGGTGGTCTGCGCGGGAAAGCTCGCGAACGGTACCGGTGGCACCGAAGCCCTTGCGATACAGCCAGGATTCGTAGCGAAACCCCTTCGGGTTCACGGCTCCATGGGGGCGTTTGAGGACAACTGTCAGCGTCATGCGATGACCGGGCGTGTTCGTGACCTCATCGCCGTACCAGGCAAGCCGAAGCTGATCCGGCAATTCATCGGAGGGGTAGGTATTGCCGCCCTCGGGCAGATGCCATTGCGTCACGCAAAAGCCGAAACGGACGCTACCGAAGCTGCCTTCGGACGGGACATCACAAAGATACCCTGATACGTCCAGTTCCTGACCTTCCAGTGCTGGCGGTAACACCGATTGCTGCCGACCGTCCGCTTGCATTGTTGCCCAGGCCAGGCCAACAATCCCACCGGCAAGCAAGACTGCGACCGCCCTGAACAGCGGGGACCTGACAAGAAGTATCGCGACAAACAGGATGAGCGTGGCGGACATCAGCCAGTGCAAAGGTGGCAAGACCGCCAAGCTATACAGTAAGATAACGCCGCAGGCGAAGCCCACGAGGCCAACCCTGGCCATAAAACTTCCGGACAATCCTTGTCCTCCTGATAGTTGGTCAATTCCGGGAGCCGCCATACCCCGGAACCATTATCCCGAGCAGGCAGAACTTCCCAATGCCAAAGAAGTTCATGAAACGCTATCTACCAACGCCGGAAAGGGTGCGCTCGATCGAGTCGCTGCACTTCCTCGGGGATATCCTTCATGAACCCAACTTGTGGCACATCAATCGGCACAGCGTCGCCAGGGCATTCCTGGTCGGCATTTTCCTGACATTTATACCGATGCCGTTCCAGATGGTTGCCGCTGCCTTCTTCGCCATCTGGTTCAACGCCAATCTGCCGCTTTCTGTGGTGCTGGTCTGGATCAGCAACCCGGTGACCATGCCACCGATGTTCTACTTCAATTACAAGATCGGAGCCTGGATACTGGACAGACCGGTACTGAACTTCGAGATCCAGTTGTCCTGGTCGTGGCTCAGCGGCCGGCTACTGGATATCGGCATCCCCCTCTACCTGGGATCGCTTCTGGTAGCCACCTGTTCAGCCTGCCTTGCCTATCTGGTCATTCAATTCCTGTGGCGGCGCAAGGTCCGTAGCGACTGGCGGGAACGCCAGCTACTTCGAATCCGTCACCGCCGGGCCGCCCGCGAGTCCAAGCCGGGCACCGACGCCCATCAAAGCTCCTGAAATAGTTCACCCTGCTCCAGCCGAAGCACCCGCCCCAGGCTCCTGGCCATGGCCATGTCGTGGGTGACCAACACGAACGCAATGCCAATCTGATCCCTGAGCGACTCGATAAGCTCGCGAACACTTTCCCCGGTCTGCTCATCCAGATTGCCGGTGGGCTCATCCATCAAAACGCACTCGGGCTCGTTCACCAGGGCGCGAGCAATCGCCACCCGCTGACGCTCACCACCAGACAGCTCTCCGGGTTTATGCCCCAGACGCGCGCCTAACCCGACACGTTCGAGAATGGCGGTTGCCTGTTCCGAGGCCTGGCGAACGCCACGGCCACCCAACGCACCCGGCATCATGACGTTTTCCAGAGCAGAAAATTCCGGCAACAGATGATGGAACTGGTAAACAAACCCCAGGTGACGGTTGCGAAAACGCGCCCGGCCGGATTCGCTCATCCGGTGGATATCCTGCCCGCAGATATCAATATGACCCGAAGAAGGTTTATCCAGCCCCCCGAGCAGGTTTAGCAGCGTGGTTTTGCCAGCACCACTGCTGCCAACAATGCCTACCGATTCGCCGGCCGATACCTGAAGCGAAATGTCCGAGAAAATCGTTAGCTTTCCAGGCCCTTCGTTATAGGTTCTGGTCACTTTCTCGCAGTTGATAACCAATGACCTGTCGTCGTTCATGGTTGCTGAATTACTCATATCGCAGGGCCTCCGCCGGGTCGACGCGGGATGCTCTCCACGCTGGATAGATCGTTGCCAACAGACTCATGGCGAGGCCGGCACCACTGATGATCCACACGTCCTGCCACTGCAGCTGGGACGGAAGATAACTGATGAAATAGACGTCAGCACTGAGGAACTGATGCCCCATAAAGGCCTCCAGCCAGGCAATAAACCCGCTGATGTTGTAGGCACCCAGGATGCCCAGCGCTGTGCCTACCAGGGTGCCGGTAATGCCAATCACGGCGCCCTGAACCATGAAGATCCGCATCACTCGCCCGGGTGTTGCGCCCATCGTGCGCAGGATGGCGATATCGGCTGTCTTGTCGGTAACCACCATTACCAGTGTCGATACAATGTTGAACGCGGCCACAGCGACGATGAACATCAGCAACAGGCCGATCATGGTCTTCTCCATGCGGATGGCCTGGAACAGATTGCCATGGGTTCGGGTCCAGTCAGATATGTAGTGGCGGCCGGTCAACTGGCGCGCGACTTCTTCTGCCACTTTCGGTGCCTGAAACAGATCGTCCACCAGAAGGCGCACACCCTGGGCTTTGCCGTCGGTGCGTATGAGCTTTGACGCATCATCCATATGAATCAGGGTGTAGTTGCCATCCAGTTCGGCCCCGACACTGAATACACCCTTGACGGTGAATCGCTTCAGTCGCGGCAATACCCCGGCCGGCGTTACCGAGGCTTCCGGCAACACTACGGTTACCCGGTCGCCCAGTTGCAGGCGCAAGCTGGCGGCCATCTGCCGGCCTATAATGATGCCAAACTCTCCGGATTTCAGGTCGTCCAGCCCGCCTTCGATCATATGGTTTTCGATGATGGAAACGCTTCGCTCCTGCTCTGGCAGCACACCATTGAGCATGACGCCGCGAACGTCACCGCCACCTGTGACCATACCCTGACCCTGAATAAAGGGCGCTGCAGCGATCACCGACGGGTGTTTCTCTACTTCCCGGTCCACTTGCTGCCAATTATCAAGATCGGGATTACCCTGGATCACAGCATGAGGCACCATGCCCAGAATTCGCTGCTTGAGCTCACGGTCAAAGCCATTCATCACCGACAACACGATGATGAGGACCGCCACGCCCAGCATCAGGCCAATCATGGACGTCAGAGAAATGAACGAAATGAAGTGATTACGTCGTTTGGCCGCGGTGTACCGCAAGCCGACATACAATGATAAGGGTCTGAACATTGGGAGGAGCCTGTCGCTGCCTTCTGGTCTGTCGAAAATCCTGCGGCGATACGGACCGTCAGGAAGCTGCTAAACTGCTATCAGGAAACAATAATACCGTGTTATGGAGCCCAGATGTCTGAAATGACACCCGACAATAACCCGTTGGATATTCCCTCTGACCGCAGGGACTTCTTTCGCATCAGTGACCATATTGGCCTGGAAATCCGAACGCTGGGTCCTGGCGAGGACAATCAGGAAAACCCCTTTAACGGCAATCACGTGGAAAGCCTGCGCTCGGAGTTCAGGCGCCTGGATCAGGATGTCAGGGCACAGCTCGCCAACCTGGCAGAACGTGACCGCCTGCTGACCTCTCTGATCAAGTCTCTGAACGGGAAGCTGGATACGTTGGCGCGCATTATGGCCTTTGAGCAAAATCCGTTGCAACCTGAGGACTGGCAGGAAGTAACCCCTGTCTCTTATACACATCTCCGAGC
>CAJXOQ010000012.1 GCA_913057975.1 uncultured Marinobacter sp. | reverse complement strand
TCATGAGCGCGCATGTTGTAAGCTTTAAACGTTTTACCCGAACGTTCGCTTTGCGACCATCGCATCCTCTGAACTCAGCTAAAACGGTGGACCTTCTCCCCAACGAGGTTGGCTATGAGGTGGGCCTGAATGTGCTCCAGTTGATGAGATGTTCTATTTTTTTGAGCCGCACCACATTGTACTCACGCCCAGACAATGGAAAGTCATTGTGCTTTCAATAGCGGACTCCCTTTTCACATCATGTTCCCAGCTCCGTCCTCAAGGATCATGTCAGCGGCCTTTTCGGCGATGGCAATCGTGGGCGCATTCGTATTGCCGCTGATCAGCTTTGGCATAATGGAAGCGTCCACCACCCGCAAACCTTCCAGGCCGCGCACCCTGAGCTGCGGGTCTACCACCGCCATCTCGTCAGTACCCATTTTGCAGGTGCCCACTGGGTGGTATACGAGACCAACTTTTTCCTTCACCTTTTCAATGATTTGCTCGTCGGACTGGTAATCTGCACCCGGGTGGATTTCCTCACCCCGGTAATCTTCAAACGCCGATGCTGCAAGAATTCGTCGCGCCTGGCGGATCCCGTTGACCATCACTTGGCAATCATGGGGATCGGCGAGGAAGTTGTAGTCGATTTCTGGTGCCGAAAAGGGGTCAGATGATGTGATGGTAACCGTGCCTGTGCTTTTGGGTCTCAGTACGCAGACATGCACCGAATAACCCGGGTTGGACATGAGTTTCAAATCACGTCCACTATCATCAAACAACAACGGCAGCATATGGAGCTGAACATCCGGACGATCGACGCTGTCACTGGATCGGATAAAGCCTCCGGCCTCGGTGATAGATTTGGCCAGCTTGCCGTCTTTTTTGCCGATATACCTGATCGTGTCTGGCAGCATTTTCAGCATGCCGCCAATCGAGGAGGTAAAGCCATTGTTCTTTTTGCTCGATACCAGCACGCAGGCATCTACGTGCTCCTGAAGGTTTCTGCCCACGCCTGGTAATTCATGAAGGCAACGAAGCCCCAGATTTTCGAGCGTCCCCCGGTCTCCAATGCCTGACAGCTGAAGCAGCTGCGGTGAATGGATGGCACCGCCACTAAGAATGATTTCCCGATTGGCTTTTAATACCAGGTCTTTGTCCTCGTGGCGAAGCTCTACGGCCACGGCCCGGCTGCCTTCGAGAACCACTTTTTTCACCTGGGCTCCCGTCAGCACTGTCAGATTGGTGCGATTCATGGCGGGCTTGAGATAGGCGTCGGCGGCACCAAAGCGACGGCCATTCTTGATATTCAGATGGAAGTACCCCACACCCTCTTGCTCGGCGCCGTTGAAATCATTGCTGTAGGGAAAGCCTGCCTGCACGGCCGCTTTAACGAACGTTTCAGACATCGGATATTCCGCTGTCTCAGGTGCGCTGATATGAAGATTGCCACCTTTGCCGTGGTAAGGATCGCCGGCAAGCTTCTCGTGGTGCTCCGATTTTTTGAAATACGGCAATAGATCCTGATAGCCCCAGCCTTCGTTGCCCAGCGCCTCCCACTCGTCGTAGTCCTGTTTCTGGCCACGCACGTACAGCATACCGTTGATGGAAGAGCTGCCACCCAGCCCTTTGCCCCTGGGAGTAAACACAGGCTGACCACCACGCAGTCTCTGGTCGGGCTTGGCGTTGAATGCCCAATTGTATTTCTTGAAAAACATATGGGCAGCAAAGGCGCCGGGTGTTCGGACAGTGACCGAATCTCCGCCTGGCCCCGCCTCAAGAACGCACACCGAATATCGGCCGTTTGCTGAGAGTCGATTGGCCAGTACGCATCCGGCCGAGCCAGCGCCAACCACAATGTAATCGTATTGTTCGTTCATTCAGTTCACCGGCTCGATAATGGGAAAGTCGGCGGACGGCTTTTCAAACATCTGCAACAGGCCGAAGAAGGCTTCCGTGGATCCATCGATTTGAATTTGACCTGCCTGCACCGCCTCCGGAAAGGTCGTTTTCTCCAGCAGGATGCTGTCGAGTACGTCGCGGGTCATGCGCACGGTGGCGTCGGCCTTTTCGTCCAGCTCACCGGAGCGATAGGTCAGCGTGGCGTTCTGGAGATTCAGGCGATAATCTTCTTTCTGGTCCGTCACCGACCAGTTGATCACCAGGTGCTTTCCAGCCGCTTTGTTCGGGTTGAGTCTCACCGCCATGGCATCGAAAAACATGCTGGTTTCCAGCGCCTGCATTAGATCAGGTTGCAAACCCACGTGTTTGGGGGTGTCGACGCCGTTGCGCAATTCATGGGCGCCGACCAGATAGGCGCTCCGCCATGTTCCGGCCTCGGCCTGGTAGCCCAGTTGCTCAAGGGCGTCTGCTGCCAGTTCCCGGGCTGCCTGATTGTCGGGATTGGCATAGATCAACTGGCGCGTCACAGACGCGACCCAACGATAGCCGCCCGCTTCAAAATCCTTGCGTGCCTTTCGCAGGACTTCTTCCTCGCCACCCATGTAGTCAATCGTCCTTGCGGCTTCTTCCCGGGGCGGCAGCGGATTGAGATTGGCGGGATTAGCGTCGTACCAGCCCATATAACGCTGGTATACACCACGCGAGTTGTGGCGCACCGTGCCGTAGTAGCCGCGGGCCGACCATTCCTGATCCAGGCTTGCGGGGAGCTGCAGATTTTCAGCGATATCACCGGGCAGCATGCCCTGGTTCATCATGCGCACGGTCTGATCGTGGATGTGCTTGTACAGGTCTCGCTGTACGGCCAGGAAGTGCTTAATCTGATCTTGTTCCCAGATCGGCCAGTGATGCTGGGCCACCAGGATGTCCGCGCGATCCGCGAAGCGCACAAGCGCCTGATCGATAAATTTGGACCATGCGTTGGCATCACGAATGCCGGCTCCGCGGATGGTGTAAATATTGTGTAGATGCTGGCTGGTGATCTCAGCGGTATTCAGAACCCTGAACTGCGGAAAGTACATCATCATTTCCGACTCGGCTTCTGAGCCGTGGGCCATCTGGAATTCGATCTCAATGCCGTCGACGGTCAGGGTCGCGTTATCCGGAACCGTATCTGTCGGCGCAATCAGACTCAGCGGACCACTGCCCAGAGCCTTGCCCAGGCCGGTGTCAACGTGTCCGCGCTCTCCCGGTGGCAGGCCGGCACCAAACTGGTAGGTGGCGCGCCGGGTCATGGCGTTACCGGCGATAACATTCTCTGCGATCGCGTGCTCCATAAAACCTTCCGGCGCATAAACCTGCACCTTGCCGGCACGCACATCCTCCTCACTGATCACACCTTTTACGCCGCCAAAATGATCGGCGTGATTATGGGTATAGAGCACGGCCACGACCGGTTTCTTGGGCCGGTGCTGGTAGTAAAGTTCGAGACTGGCCCGGGCAGTGGCAGGGGTAAGAAGTGGGTCGATTATGATCAGTCCACTGTCACCCTCGATGATGGTCATGTTGGCAAGGTCCATATTGCGAACCTGATACATGCCTTCGACCACCTCAAACAGCCCGTGCCTGGCATTGAGTTGCGCCATGCGCCAGAGGCTTGGATTGACGGAATCAGGAGCCTCATCCTTTTCCAGGAAAGCATAGGGCGACATGTCCCAGGCCACATGCCCATTCTCGTTTAGCACTTTGCCGTCCGGCAGTGAGCCCACAAAACCCCGTCGGGCATCGTCAAAAGACCGGGTATCCGCAAACGGCAGTGCATCCAGCACCGCCTGATTGGCTTGCGCCGTCACGTCGCTTGCCGGTTTTGGAGTGTCAGCCTGGGCCAAAGCGGGGAAAAGTAGCGCTGCGCTGAACGCAAGTATCTGAATGGCGGATCGCATGATGGACCTCTGGAATGTTGTTGTGGGTTGTTCAGGGGTTCCTTACCTGTGAATTTCAGTCTGCGCCCTTGTGAGTAAGTACTCAAATGCATTCTTTATTGACAATCCATGCGTATTGCGCATGAATAGTGGGATGGACACACGACACATTCGACACTTCCTGGCCCTGGTCGACTCCGGCAGCTTTGCTCGCGCCTGCGAGATAGTGCACCTGTCTCAACCGGCTCTAAGCCGCAGTATCAAGCAGCTTGAACACCAATTCGGCGCCACCCTGTTCGAGCGCGGGCGCTTTGGCGCGATCCTGACCGCCCACGGACGGGCAGCCTTGCCTCACGTCCGTGGCCTGCTGGCGGCGGCAGAGTCATTGCGTCAGGAAGTCGAGGCCATTGATGATCTCGAGACCGGGGAACTCAGTATCGGGACCGGTCCGTATCCCGCGCTGTCACTATTGGACCGGGTTTCTGCCAGATTCGTGGAACGGTATCCGGGTATTCGTCTGAACATCCGCACGGATAACTGGCAGGGATTGCGTCTTGCCTTGTTGGATCATGAACTGGAGCTGTTCGTGGCCGACACCGGAGCCCTGTCGGACGATCCCGATCTTGAGATTACCCATTTGCCCCAACCTGAGGTGGTGGTGTTCTGTCAGTACGGTCATCCTCTTACACAGCAGAGTGAATTGGAATGGCATGATTTGCTGAACTATCCAGTGGCCATGACTCGATTGCCTGAAGACATGGAGCGCCAGATCCAGACAATGAGCGCGCCACGAGGAGGGCTGCAAAAGAGAATTGAGTGCGACAACATCGCCATGCTCGTCGCAATAGTGGCTGGCAGCCAAGCGGTTAGCATTGCACCCAGAGGCGTAGTGGCTTCCTCTTTGGCCACCAAACAGGTGGCCACGCTTAACGTTAAGGGAGTAGAGGCGTTACGCACCCGTTATGGTGTGGTGCAACGACATGGCCGTCCGCTCTCCCCGGCCGCAGCGGCTTTTCGTTCTCTTATTCTCGACGAGGCTTGAACGCTATACATGGCTGTCGTTGAGCGCGCATAGCTTCAAAGATCCGCTTTGTGGTCGATCTGAACGTTCGCTTTGCGACCAAGGCATACTCCGGGCACATAAACAAAAGCGAACATTTGCCTTTCGATGCTTTTCGACGTTGAAGCGGGAACCAACTACTGGGGTGAGAGTTTTGGGAAATAGACTGGCTCAGCATGTTCCGGAACAGACCAAAGAAGTGGCGAGCGACTATCCTTTGGGTCTGCATCAACCAGCAAGCCTAGATCGCGAAGCTTTTTAAGCAGTCGCCGGGCAGTCCGCTCATCACGCTCCCCAGTTAATGTCAGGGCATCAGACCTTGAGATCGATCCCTGAATGAACGCCTGATACAGAACCCATGTAGAAGCGGGTTTCAGGTCATCCCTGCTCGCCACGAAGTCTTCGATTCGACGTTTCATCGATTTCAGGTTCAGAAGCTCTGAAATGTAGCTGACTTGGTCAACGGAGGTGTCCAAAACGAAATGACAGAACCGGGCCAGACCAAGCTCACTGAGCGGGCCTCTGCCATCGGTTTGGCCCTGCTGGACGGCGTCAGCTTGAGCCAAGTCGCTTTTGTACTTCTCGGAGTATATCGCAAGCCCACGGCTCAAACACCAGACGCCCACGCTTTCCAGTCCAGCCGCCCGGAATGCCGCATCCGTCCAAAGACGAACAACTCGGCCATTGCCATCCAGGAATGGGTGGATCCAGAGGAATCGGTGGTGTGCAGCTGCGATTGCGATCAGACGTCGATCACCTTGGTGTCTGACGCTTTTATATTCGTTGCAGAACTGCGTCATTAGCTGTTCCAGGTGTTCGGCGTCAGGCGGTATGTGCCGACCAACCTTTACCCCTCGATCCCTGAACTTTCCACCTTCAACCCAGGCGACTTCCCCCGTTTCATCCAGCTCAACATTTTTAAGATCGCTAGGCAAGTCCCTGTAAAATCGGCGATGCAGCTCTTTGATGAAGTCCACGGAAATAACTTCTTCCAGACTCCGATCCTCAGAAGCTATCCACGCTTGTACGTCGATGTGGGCAAGAGACTCAATCTGTTTGTCCCGAGCAACCGGATCGTCCTCAAAATTTCCCCGCTGGGCCTCGCGGATCTGGTGAGGAAGGGTTCGATTGCCTTCAATCAGATTGCTGTAGTACGAGTTGATGACAGCCATGTGCCGGCGCAACGTATTCGCTGTCTCCGGCTCAAGCTGGCCGGCGATCTGAGCGGCCTTCCTGTTCAGGATGCTGGCCAGATCGAGAAGCCCCTCTTCCGTACAGGATTTCTCGTTTGGCGCAAAAGGCGCGGCACTCATCCAGGAAGTCATCTGATACCTTAATTCGTGTAGTGATTCTGAGCTTCTGACCGGCAGTTTGTCCGGGTATTTGTCCGGTATTATGACCGGTTTTAAGCAGCGGCACAGAGTTCCCGCTTATGGCAATATGCCTGCCTTTTAGCCAGTATAAATAGACATTTACATCATTTCCAGTTTTTGGAACTCAGCTTCATCTGGTCATATTTGCTGCTTCCCTGTCCGGCCAAGTGACCGGCAATTTGTCCGGCAAAATCTTGTTTGGCTCTTGGGCCGACTCGCGAACTATCAGCTTTGGCAAACAACGCTGACTCCCGAACTCAGCAGGCCTCCAACGGCGCGTAGGCCAAAACCAACCACTTGGCCCCCTCATCAAAGTTCACCTGCACCCGGGTGTGGTGACCACTGCCCTCGCTGTTCATCACAATGCCCTCGCCAAACTTGGGATGGCGTACCCGCTGGCCCAGGCTGAAACCCGTGCCAACGTCAGGTTCTTGGCTGAACAGGCCCTCATTGGGCCGGGCCATCATTGCTGGCCGGCTGACGGTATTCCGCAGCCGCACTTCCTGAATGCAGTCACCGGGAATCTCACGGACAAACCGCGACAGGGCATGAAATTTTTCCTGGCCGTACAACCGGCGGGACTCCGCGTAAGTAAGCACCAGCTTTTGCATGGCCCGGGTAATGCCCACATAGGCCAGGCGCCGCTCTTCTTCCATCCGCCCCGGTTCTTCCAACGACATACTGTGGGGAAACAGGCCTTCCTCCACACCGGCCAGGAATACCAGCGGAAACTCCAGGCCCTTGGCGGAATGAAGGGTCATAAGCTGCACGCAGTCCTCATTCGCTTCCGCCTGGGCCTCGCCGGCGTCCAGCGCTGCCTGGGCGATGAATTCCGAAAGCGGATCAACACCCTCTTCCACCTCATAATCCGACAGGGCATTCACCAGCTCTTCCAGGTTCTCCGCCCGCGCCTGCCCTTTCTCACCCTTTTCGCTGGCGTGGTAATCCTTGAGGCCACTCAGTTCCAGGGTTGTCTTCATCAGCCCGTGCAGGGAGGCATCGTCCACCATCTCCGTCAGGCGTTCGATGATGCCCATGAAGGATTGCAGACCGGTTTTGGCGCGGCCCTTTACCTGCCCAGCCTCCAGCAAACGCTCGGCAGACTCCCACAAGGAGATACTGCGCTCAGTGGCGAACGCGCGCATGTCCGCCAGGCTCTTGGCGCCAATACCGCGGGCGGGAATGTTCACCACGCGCTCAAACGCTGCATCGTCCCGGCGATAGTGCACCAGACGCAGATAGGCGATGGCGTTGCGAATTTCCTGACGGTCGTAGAATCGCAGCCCGCCATAAACTCGGTAGGGAATGCCCTGGCGGATCAGGGATTCTTCCAGCACCCGGGACTGGGCGTTGGAGCGGTAAAGAATGGCCGATTCGCTGCGCAGGTTGCCCTCATTGACCCAGCTACCAATGGTGTCGGCGATGTAGTTGGCTTCGTCCTGCTCGTTGAAGGCCGCATACAAACTGATGGGCTCGCCATCCGGGCCGTCGGTCCAGAGTTCCTTGCCCAACCGGCCCTGGTTGTTGGCAATCACCGCGTTGGCGGCTTTCAGGATCAGTTGCGTGGAGCGGTAATTCTGTTCCAATCGCACCATCCGGGCGTTGGGAAAGTCCCGCTGGTACTGCTGGATGTTTTCGATCTTCGCGCCCCGCCAGCCGTAGATGGACTGGTCGTCGTCGCCCACCACCGTTAGCGGCACCCGATTCCCGGCCAGGATCTGCAGCCAGGCGTACTGGATGGTATTGGTGTCCTGAAATTCGTCCACCAGGATCTGCTGGAAACGGCTCTGATAATGGCTCAGCAGTTCCGGACGATACAGCCAGAGTTCGTGGGAGCGTAGCAACAGCTCGCCAAAATCCACCAGGCCACTCAGGTTGCAGAGCTTTTCGTACTGGCGATATACGGTGAGCATGGTGGCCGTGAAATGGTCGCCCGGATTTTCCTGGATGTGTTCCGCCCGCAGCCCTTCGTCCTTCTGGCCGTTGATAAACCACTGGGCCTGTTTGGGAGGCCAGCGGCTTTCATCAATCTGCAGCTCACGCATCACGCGCTTGATCAGCCGCAACTGGTCGTCGCTATCCAGCACCTGGAAGTTCTCCGGCAGGCCTGCGTCCTGGTAATGGGCTCTGAGCAGTCGGTGTGCGATGCCGTGAAACGTGCCGAACCAGAGGCCCCGGGCCGGAATGTGCATCATCTGCTCGATGCGGTAGCGCATCTCCTTCGCCGCTTTGTTGGTGAAGGTCACTGCCAGGATGCCGGTGGGCGGCACCTTGTCCACCTGCATCAACCAGGCGATCCGGTGCACCAGCACCCGGGTCTTGCCACTGCCCGCACCGGCCAGCACCAGCAAGTGGTCATTCTGGGCCGTCACTGCCTCACGTTGGGCGTCGTTCAGGGCGTCGATAATGTGGGAGACATCCATAGAGATCCGGTCGCTACTGGTTAAATGAACAGGTGCGGAATTATAACAGGAGAAAGGAGGGTTTGCCGGATGTGGGTATGCTGGGATTACCCGCACACATGTAAGGTACCGATACAGAAAGTGTGAACACTTTTTATGAAACTGGCGTCAACTTGGGTATACTCGCCGCCGCGGGTTGCCCGGGAGAACCTTCTGTTCCCCCGCTGGCCACCGTTTTCCCGCACCAGACAATTTGCAGGGGCAAGACATAAGTCCCCTGAAGCCAGGAAGGCGCCCGCATCTTGCGACCAGACATCAAAGGAGATGATGTACGATGTACTCCGTATACCGAAGCACTACCCGCGTTACCTTTACTTCCCTTGCACTGACCGCCACCCTGTCGTTTCCCACCATGGCCGATGACAGCCAGCGAATTGACCAGCTGGAACAACGGCTGGATTCCATGCAGAAGCAGATGACCGAGTCGAGCCTGGAAAAGGTTCGCCTTAACGGTTTTTTCAGCACTGGCTATACCCGCGCCAATAATGACGCCGGCTACGGCGAGGCAACGGAACAATCCGACCTCGAAACCCTCAGCCTGTTCGGCCTGCAGAGCACCTTTTCACTGAGCCGAAACACCGACGCGGTATTGCAACTGGTGTCCCGTGGTAGTGAAGACTGGGACACGGAACTGGAATGGGGCTACCTGCGACACCAATTCAGCAATGGCTCCGAACTGCGGGCCGGTAAAATGCGCCTGCCGCTGTTTATGGAATCCGAGACCCTGGAGATTGGCTATGGCCAGCCCTGGGCGCGCCCGCCCGAGGCGGTCTACGACCCGGTGCCGGTTCGCAGCTATCTGGGCGCCGATGCGGCCTACACCATCAACCTCTCTGGCTCATCCATTCAGACACGCGCCTTTGCCGGCCACCTTGACGATGATGCCGCCTCCCTTGGCCAGACCGTCAATGTGGAACTGCGCAACATCACCGGCCTGACCGCCAACTGGACCAATTACCTCTGGACCTTCCGTGGCGTGTACGCCCATGCAGAAGCCACCATCGGCGGAACACCACCGCTTGGTGACGAAGAAAAAACCGAGTTCATGGGATTGGGCCTGTCCTACGACGATGGCAGTTGGCTGTTGATGTCGGAACTGACACGGGTTGAGGTGGACGGTTTTTACCAGGACACCGACTCCGCCTACGTCACCCTTGGCTACCGGGTTAAGGAAGTCACGCCCTATATAACGACCTCCTGGGTCGAAAGCCAGGACAACTACGAGCGCGACGGCACGCCACTGGAGGTACTGGACGTACGTCGCCAGGCCTACAGCCTGGGCTTCCGTTGGGACATGACCACCTCGGTTGCCATGAAGGTGGACTGGACCCACGCCCGGGGCTTTGGCAAAACCACTGGTGGCCTGATTGGCAACCAGCTGGATGCCCTGGCCGGCAATCCCGGCGGTCGATTTGACAGCACCGACGTATACACCGTCCGGCTTGATGCCGCATTTTGATCAGGAGGAACACCATGGCGATTCGACGCGTATCCGTGCCCGCATTGCTCATCGCGTTGTGCCTGTTGAGCAGTGTCTCCCGGGCGGAATTGGTGATCATCGGCCACCACGGTGGCCCGGATTCCATCACCGTGCAACAGGTGAAGGACATCTACCTGAACCGCAGCTCACGAATGCCTGACGGCCAGCGCGTGGTCGCGTTCCAGCTTCCAGCGGGCAACAGCATGCGGGATGAGTTCAATGACCTGATCACCGAGCGCAATGATGCTTGGCTGAAGTCGTTCTGGTCGCGGCAGGTTCTGACCGGAAAGGGCCATCCGCCGAGGGAGGTATCCTCGGCGAACAGCATGAAGAGCGTGGTGTCATCCACCCTGGGCAGTATCGGTTATCTCGATTCCACCCTGGTGGATGATTCCGTTAAGGTCCTGTTGACGCCGGAACCCTAGAAACCGCGCGGGACGGTCTGGGCTTCGACGAATTCGAACAGGCCTTCCAGGCCGCCTTCGCGGCCAGTGCCGGACGCCTTCATGCCCCCGAACGGCGCCTCCGGCGTGGGGCCGGTACCGGTATTCCAGCCGCAATGACCAAAACGCAGCCCGGCGGCCACCCGCTGGGCGCGTTCCGCGTCGGCCGTGAACACGTAAGACGCCAGGCCAAATTCGGTGTCGTTACCGGCATCGATAACCTCGTCCTCAGTGCGGAAGGTGGCCATGGGCACCAGCGGCCCGAAGGTTTCCTCGCGGGAGCAGCACATGTCCCGGGTCACCCCGGAAATGACTGTCGGCGGGAAGAACAGGTGGCCATCCCCCAGGTCTGCCGGTTTTTTGCCAGCCACCAGTTCACCACCCCGCTCAAGGGCGTCTTCCACGTGGCGCTTGACCTTGTCGAACCCGGCTTTGTTGATCAGCGGGCCGAGGTCAACGTCTTCCGTCAAACCATTACCCACGGTCATGCGATTGACCCGGTCGGCAAGTTTCTGACCGAATTCATCCACCACTTTCTCGTGAACGAAAATCCGGTTGGCGCAGACACAGGTCTGGCCGCCGCCCCGGAACTTGTTGGCGATCAGGTTATCGGCTGCGGCATCCAGATCCGCATCGTCAAAGACAATAAAGGGCGCGTTGCCACCCAACTCCAGGGCCAGCTTCTTCACCTGATCTGCCGTATCCAGTATCAGCTTGCGGCCCACTTCCGTGGAACCGGTGAAACTGAGCATGGGCACATCGGGGCTTTCGCACAGCACCTTGCCGATCACACTGGCTTTGCCCATAACCAGGTTGACCATGCCGTCTGGCAGGTCGACGTGTTTGTCCATCAGCGCGAACAGCGCAATCATGGTCAACGGCGTCTCGCTGGCCGGTTTGATCACCGACGGGCAACCCGCCGCCAATGCTGCAGACAGCTTCTTGGCAATCATGCCGATGGGGAAGTTCCAGGGGGTAATCAGGCCGGCTACGCCAATGGGGCGATAATGCACGGTCCAGGTACAGTCTTTCGGTTTTTCCGCGAGAGTGTGAGCGTCCAGCGCCTGGATGTGTTTGGAGCAGTAATCGAAGAACCCGGCGGCGTAATCGACCTCACCCTGGGCTTCCTTCAACGGCTTGCCGTGCTCCATGCACAGGATACGACCCACTTCCTCTTTATTGGCCTTGAGCGCATCACGAATATCTTCCAGCCATTTACGGCGGGTTTCGATGGAATACGGACTGGTTAAACGAAGCGCAGACTTGCCCGCTTCAACTGCCTTGTACACTTCGCTCTCGGACATCGATGCCACACTGGCAACCACCTCCCCCGTGGCCGGGTTATAGACATCGAAGGTATTACCGTCCGGCGACTCAGACCAGCGACCGCCGATGTAGCCAGTCAGCTTGGGAAGCAGTGGTGACTCGATCATATCGGCTCCTTTTCAGAATGTTCTCGGAATGTATAAATTGGGGTTTGCGTCAGTGTGATATGTCTCTCATAGTGGATGCAGAAACCGCCACTGTAAAGTCAGACTATGGTGTTTTGACCAGCGCCGGCGGGGGCCTATACTCGAACCATGTCATTATCAGGAGGCAGGAACATGAAGGCGTTTTTTCATCCCTCTCAGGATCAGCATCTTCCGAAAACTTACTTCACCCGCGGCCAGATGCGACAGCCCCAGGAAGTTCCTGATCGCACGGCACAAATGCTGGAAGGGCTGAAGGCCATGGGCATTCCGGTGTTGCAGCCGGCAGACCAGGGTGCCGGAGCGATCTCCAAGGTCCATGACCTGGGCTATCTGCGCTTCCTGGAATCCGCACACCGGCGCTGGTCAAAGATGGAAGACTGGGGTGACGAAGTGATTTCCAACATCTTCGTTCGGTCACCGAATGCCCTCAAGGGCATCCTTGCCGAAGCTGCCCGCTACCAGGCCGATGGCAGTTGCCCCATCGGGGCAAACACCTGGGACGCCGCCTACTGGTCAGCCCAGACAGCGCTCGGCGCTGCTGACGCCCTGGTTGCCGGCGAGCGCCACGCCTACGCGGTTTGTCGACCGCCGGGCCACCACGCCCGAAAGGATTCCGCCGGCGGCTTCTGTTACCTCAACAATGCCGCTATTGCTGCAGAACACTTGAAACCCCGTTATCCCAGGATTGCCATACTGGACACCGACATGCACCACGGCCAGGGCATCCAGGAAATCTTCTACGACCGCAGCGATGTTCTCTATGTTTCGATTCATGGTGATCCCACCAATTTCTACCCGGTCGTCAGTGGCTATGAAGATGAACGTGGGGAAGGGGAAGGATTTGGCTACAACATTAACCTACCGATGCCCCATGGCGCTTCGGAGGAAGATTTCTTCGCCAAACTGGACGAAGCACTGGCGGCCATTCGACTGTTCCAGCCAGACGTTCTGATTCTTACCCTGGGGTTCGACATCTACCACAACGACCCCCAGGCCAAAGTATCGGTTTCTTCGGAAGGCTTCTGTCGCCTCGGTTCCGATATCCGTCGCACCGGCCTGCCCACACTGGTGGTGCAGGAAGGCGGCTATGATCTGGAAGCCCTGAGCACCAACGTGCAGCAATTCTTCAAGGGGCTGGAAGGGTAGCTATCAACGGGCCGGGGCATACACCTTGATGTTGGTGTGGCCCTCGGCCTTCAGATTGCAGGCATGCATGCGGCTCATGGTGCCGCGATCACAGTACAGCAGGTACTGCTTGTCGTCCGGCATCGACTGGATTCGCTCATTCAGTTCGTAGAACGGTATCTCCACCACCTGATTGCTGGTGAGCTGCAGGGGTGACTGCTCCCCTTCAGACGGGTGACGTACGTCAATAATCACATCGTTCACAGCCGGTGTATGCACAAGCTCAACCTCTTCTGGCGTCCGGGTGGTTTCCAGAAGGCGGTTGACCGGTGTGTCCTGACGGCTGGCGATGGCCTGTTCCAACACCCTGGCGTCCATAGCGGCCTCATCTTCCTCCACCCGATGCAGCTTGGCGCGTGTGGCCGGCTTACGGGAAATCACACCACAGTATTCCGGCATGGTACGAGCAAACGGTTCGGTACCGATGTCCCGGGCGATGTTGATGATGGTTTCCTTGTCCATGGAAATCAGCGGCCGCAGTACCACCTCGTTACTGGCCCGGTCCACCACGTTGAGGTTTGACAGGGTCTGGCTGGACACCTGTGCCACGGCATCACCGGTCACCAGGCCAGCGGCGTTATTGGCGGCCGCAATGTCAGAGGCAGCTTTCAGCATCTGGCGCTTGAGCACCACCCCCCAGTGGCGCTGGTTGACTGAACGCATAATTTCAGCAACCACCCCTTCGAAGGGCACGGAAATGAACTTGGCGCCGTGGGAGGCGCCGTAACGATCCCACAGGTAATGCACCACCTGGCGCACGCCAATTTCATGGGCGGGGCCGCCCAGGCTGAAAAACAGGAAATGGGAGCGAAGCCCCCGACGCATCATCAGGTAGGCCGCCACCGAGGAGTCATAACCACCGGAAACCAATGTCATCACCGTTTCCACTGCGCCCAATGGGTAGCCGCCAGCACCACGGTGTTTGCGGTGTGCAATGTGATAATGATCCTCATGGACCTCAATACGCACTTCAATATCCGGATTGCGAAGGTTTACGCCGTAGGGCTCGGAGACTTCAAAAAGGGCGGCCCCGACAAAACGCTCCAAATCAATCGAGCGGAACCCGTGATTACCATGGCGGCGAACCCGAACCGCAAATGTTTTGCCACGGATACGGTCCGCATACGCTGCCACTGCCTGCTCCGCCACGTCGTCCATACTTACCCAGGGAAATACACCGATCTCCTGGATGGTCGAAATACCCGGAATACGACACAATTCATCAATCACCGGGCCCGCCAGGCCGCGCCCGTCGGGGATGGCCACATCAACCCTGTCCCAGGAGCCCTCAACGTGAATATCGCTGTCCAGGCGTGCCAGCAGTTTGCGAATATTCTGTCGCAGGTGCCGCATCTGTTGGCGGCGAACGGGTTTACTCTTGATGGCCACTTCAGCGGCGGGGCGTATAAGGAGTTTCATAAATCGGACGTCTGTCGGGTAGCGTAATTACAGTAAAGCGCTTAGTGTAACGGTTTCGCCGTTTGCCTCAAAATCGGGCATTCCCGAGACCCGCTATACTGAAACAAAAAAGTAACGCCCTATCGCCAAGGGCTCGCAGCACATTCAGGAGTTTTTCCGTTCATGACCGAATCCACCATCAATGCCCTGGTATCTCCAGAAGGCAGCCTGGAAATCCTCTCCAACTTTGAAGTCAACCGGCTCAAGGACCGAAGCGAGGGAGGGCTTTATCGACTGTTCCGGCAGTGTGCCCTGGCGGTGCTCAATACCGGCGTGGAAACCGACGATTGCAAGACACTGATGGAAGCCCATGCGGATTTCGACGTTCGCCTGGTGCCACAACCACGGGGTCTGAAACTGGAATTGGTCAACGCACCCGCCCACGCCTTCGTGGATGGGCAGATGTTGCGCGCCATCCGCGAGCATCTGTTTTCGGTGCTGCGGGATATTATCTATTCCTATTCCATCCCCCAGTCCGCAGCGGGGCTGCGCCGGGACGACCCGGAAGGCATCACCAACCTGATTTTTCACATTCTCCGCAATGCCCGCGTACTACAGGCAGGCCGTCACCCGGACTTGGTAGTGTGCTGGGGTGGCCACTCCATCAACGAGCGCGAATATCAGTACAGCAAGGAAGTCGGGCATCAGCTTGGTTTGCGAGGGTTGAGCATTTGCACCGGTTGCGGCCCCGGCGCCATGAAAGGGCCAATGAAAGGCGCCACCATTGGCCACGCCAAACAACGGGTGAAAAACGGCCGTTATATTGGCCTGACGGAACCGGGCATCATCGGTGCCGAAGCGCCAAACCCTATCGTTAACGAGCTGGTGATCATGCCGGATATCGAGAAACGCCTCGAAGCCTTCGTTCGGACAGGCCACGGCGTCATTGTGTTCCCCGGTGGTGTCGGCACGGCAGAGGAAATCCTCTATCTGCTCGGCATCCTGCTGCACCCGGACAATGCCGACCTGCCCTTTCCGGTCGTCTTTACCGGCCAACAGGAAAATGCGGAATACTTCGAGATGATTGACCAGTTCATTCGCAATGCACTGGGTGACGAAGCTGCCAGCAAGTACGAGATCATCATTGACGATCCGGACAAAGTTGCCCATACCATGAAACAGGGTATGAAGGACGTGGAAACCTTCCGCCGGGCCATGCAGGACGCTTATTACTTCAATTGGATGCTGAGGATCGACCCGGTGTTCCAGATGCCGTTCGAGCCCACCCATAAAAGCATGCGGGCGCTGGAGCTACACCGTGATCAACCGGTTCACCTGATTGCCGCCAACCTGCGCAAGGCGTTCAGTGGCATCGTCGCCGGCAACGTCAAGGAAAGCGGCATACGCCACGTGCAGGCCAAAGGGCCGTTTGAAATCTCCGGCGACCCGGAACTACTGGCACCCCTGGAAGCGATGCTGAAAGAGTTCGTCGCCCAGGACCGGATGAAACTGCCCGGTTCCGGCGCTTACGAACCCAGTTACCGGATTATCAGCGAAGCAACGCCCGCCACACCCTGACGATGATGGGGATTATTCCCCACCATTCGCCGGAAGGCTGGCGTAGTAGGCAGCCAGGTTGGCGATGTCCTCATCACTGAGGCCCGCCGCCTGGCCCTGCATGATGGCGGCCTGGCCACCGGTACGTTGCTTGTTTTTGTACGCCTTGAGCGAAGACACCAGATACTGCTCGTTCTGTCCCGCCAGGTTGGGGTAACCCGGAATGGCCGCGATGCCATTCTTGCCATGACAGGCTGCGCACACGGCGGCCTTGGCTTTACCGGCCTCAGCATCACCAGCGGCGATGGTAACGGCGGGCGCGGCAGCCCCCAACACGAACACGGCGGCCAGGGTGTGGTATTTCAGTCTCATTGGTTTTACCCTCTCATCGTTTTATAGCCCGACAGGATCCTGCCGGTGCGCAAGTTGCACGAATTTATAGCACAGCAAGAACAAAGCTCAAATGTGATGGATCAATAAACGGTACGTATCCCGACATCATTTACGTCACTATCATCACCTTTTATCACCCCATTCGATGCGGAGAAGTCGACATGCCCATTCAGGTTCAGGAAATCGCGTGCAGGGAAGGCAACATCGGTCTGATCACCCTGGATTCCCCCGCCACCCTGAACGCCCTGTCCGCATCGATGATCCACGAAACTCAGACCGTACTGGATCAGTGGGCCGACGCCGACCATATCAGCCTGGTCATTTTCCGCGGCGCCGGTGAACGTGCGTTCTGCGCGGGCGGTAATATCCGCGAACTCTATGGTGCCCTGTCCGGCGACGAAGACCCGGACGCACCGGCCGAATTCTTTGCCCGTGAGTATCGCCTGGACTACACCATCCATTGCTTTCCCAAGCCGGTGATCGCCATTGGCCACGGCGTGGTGATGGGCGGTGGGCTTGGCATTTTCTCCGCCTGCCGCTACCGCTTGGTAACACCCGATGTCTCGCTGGCCATGCCAGAGATCACCATAGGCCTGTTTCCCGATGTCGGTGCAAGCTGGTTCCTCAATCGGCTGCCAGGCCGCATCGGTTTGTTCATGGGCCTGACCGGTGCGCGGCTGAACGTCTCTGACGCGTTGAGGGTTGGCCTGGCCGATATGGCCATCCTGCCAGATCAGGTGGAATCATTGATCGAGCGGTTGAAGGAGGAGCGCTGGACCGGTGAATCAGCGGCTGATGACAACCGCCTGTTCCGGCTCGTCAAGCAACTTGAGCATCCGGACTACAGGGCACTGCCAACCAGTGAACTGGCGCGCCACGAGCAGGACATCGCCAGGCTCAGCGCAGGCGATGAACTCCCGGCCATTGTTGAAAATCTCCTGGCGGCGGAGATCGACAGCGACTGGTGGCAAGGCTGCGTGAAAAACCTGCGCGGCGGCTGCCCGGTTACCGCCTGGCTGGTCTGGACCCAGCTCAAGAAGGCGCAGCAAATGTCACTGAAGGACGTCTTCCGGATGGAATACACCATGGCCGCCCGCTGCACTCGGCGACCAGATTTGCGGGAGGGTATTAGAGCCAGGCTGATCGACAAGGATCACAAGCCAACCTGGTCATTCCCGAGCGTCAGGGACGTGCCTGACGCTGTCGTTGAAGAACACTTCGAGCCGGAACTGAACGACAGTAACGACCCCATGGCACTGCGCTGAACGGGCGGCAAGCCCGCGTTCATAGCTCGGCGCCGGCCTGAATCAGCAACATCTCGATATCCCGGTTGTTGCTGGCACGCGCCAGATCCAGCGCCGTTCGCCCATCGCTACCGCGATAGTTGACGTCTGCACCCGCCGCCAGCAGCATCTCGGCGGTCAGTAAATCCCCGCCCTCAACAATGTGCATCAGCAGCGAAAGGCCGCCCTGATTCACATTGACGTTCGCCCCGGCGGCCAACAGCACTTTCACTACGGAAAGATGACCGTTGCGGGCGGCACGGATCACCGGCGTTGTACCCTCGCCGTCCGCTGCATTTACGCTGGCGCCGGCCGACAACAACAGCTGCACGATCCGCCGATGGCCATGCCCTGAGGCGATCATCAGGGGCGTGACACCACTCGCCGTGGCCAGGTCCGGCGCTGCACCTTCGCTGAGCAAAAACCAGACAATTCGGTCCTCGCCCGCCCTGACCGCCGCCGAAAGCGGTGTGCCGGCTTCGGTCAGTGTGTTCAAAGACAGGCCAGAGGCTGCAAGCGACTTGGTCCGTTCCAGGTTTCCGTTGCTTACCGCCGCCATCAAGGGCGTATCCGCCACCGACGCGCGACGCTGTTCGAGGTTGGATGGATCTGTGCTCGTCGCGCACGCTGTCATCAACGCGCTTGCGACCAGGACCGCCAGAAATCTCACGAGGATGGTGCCGGTTCCCTGGGCCATGGTGATTCAGTCTCTGTTGATTTATTTTTGCGGATATTCTGGTCAGTCGGCGGCGGCAATGAAAGCGAGCGGTTCACAAGTCCGGCCGGTTCTGCAAAATATCGCCCACCAGCGACCGCAAGTTCGCTTCACCTGCCTCCCGACCCATGCATTCACCGTTCGCCTGCAACTCGGGCCAGGACCAGCCCTGTAGCACCGCCCTGGCCCAGAGGGAGCGCGAACGTTCGCCGGCCATCCCGTTGACGACTCCTGCCTGCAATGACAGCCGTCTCAGTACCGGCAAGGCCAGATCGAAGCCCCGATAGCCATGAGCAAAACTGTGCAGGTCCCTGAAATCATCCTCATTGAGCGGTCTGCCGGCGGGAAGGCTGCAGGTTATCCGCAGAATCAACTCCGGCTCTGCGTCCATCCAGTTGAGCGGCACGAGCGTGAGCCAGTGCTCCGTCAACCTGCGACGCAAGTGATCTGTCAGCGCCTTACCTTGCACTGACATTCCGGTGAGTAACTGCAGGGGGTACTCTCCGCTGCTGGCTTCGCGCTTCAGCCCGAGCCGAACCGGCTCCAACCCGCACCGCTGCCAGAACGACAACAGCCCGGCGTTACCGCCGAAACTGGTACCGATACCGTCCAGCCCCTGCTTGCACGCATAGTCATTCGCAGCGGCCACCAGTGTCTGGCCCAGCTCCTCACCGCGAACCTCGGCACTCACGGCAATCCGCACGATGCGCAACAGGCGCTGGCAGGCTGCTTCGGCAAATCCACTGTGGGTCGCCAGGGACTGGGGTAAAAGATGTCCCCGCAAGCGGCGCTTGCCCAACATGACCTGTTCTGCAAGCACGCTGTCCAGTCCCCCTTCCACCGTCGCCCATAGCACACCGACCAGAACACCACCGCGCGTCAGGCGCCAACTCACCGCGGCCGGGTCGTCCATCCACTGGCGCAAGTCACCAGGAGAGGTTCGGTAGTGGGCATCCACCAGCAAACCGAAGGCCTCCTCCAATTCACTGTCTTCTGCGGTACCCGGGTTCCAGCGTTCAACGACGATATCCACATCGTCATGACTGACGGGTGGCGCCTGGGCATCCAGCAAAAACATCCGACGCGTCAACGGCTCCAGGGGGTCAGAGGCGGACCACCGTATGGGCGCCGTAAGCGATGCATTGCGCCAGTGAGGCGTTTCAGCATCCAGCACCGAGCGAAAACGGATGGCAAAGCCTCTACCGGAACCTTCATAGCCATGCACCGTGGAAGCGTAAACCACCCTGGGCCAACCCAGCAGTATCTGCTTGAGCAGGTCTGCCGGTACGGCGGCGGCTTCATCCACCATCACCACTTCGGCCTCCGGCTTTTCAGCAAGCAGCCGGCCCAGGGGCCAGTATTCCAGCCGCCCCTGATCACCCACCGCAACGTCGCCTGTGCCCATGTCAGAATCAGAGGCCTGCCCGCTGGCCAGGCGGGCGTGGTGAAACAATGTTTTCGCCGCATCCGGCCCGGGCGCGGTCACAACCACGCGCCGCCGCCCTTCATTCAGAAGACGAACCGCCGACAGGCCCAGTGCCGCAGACTTACCCCGCCCCCGATCCGCCGTCACCACCAGCGGTCGCCGCCGGCGCCCCAGCCCCGTTCGAACAATCTCTTCCACAAGCGCACGCTGGTCATCTGTGGCGCCTACCCGGAAGGCATCGCGGGGTGGTTCAACCGTTGGCAATGGCGGTCGAGGGTCGATCGACAGGTTGACACGAATAGCATTAGGGTCACCGGCCACAGTGCCGGCCAGACGGGCCGCAAACGGATGCTGGCCGGCTCCGTCCAACCCGGTACGCCGGTAATCCGGATCGTCGAAACCGCCCCAGTCTTCCAGCTTCGGCATCAGCCAGAAAAACAGACCACCGGCCGCGAGGGTTCCCGACAACGCCGCAAAACCGTCCGGCGGATTCCCCCGCCAGCCATCCCAGACCACGCAAGCCAGTTCCTGCCCCAGCCAGCGACGTCCCTCGACCGGTTTGATCGAGGTCAGCGAGGATTCCGGCTGATCCTCAACCGGCCCGGTCCAGACGCCTGGCGCTATCGACAATACTGGAAGAAGTTCACGCAGCCACGTAAGAGAGGCTGCGCGCTCACCTTCCAGAACCACCAACCGACGATGTCCGACAGCCCGCAACCCGGCTTGCAGCTCCTGCCACCCGGCCAGATCAGGCCCGATTTGATCCGTCATCCACTTAGCTCAAATCTACGGAGTGACGCTTGAGATCTTCCAGCTTCGAATACTTCAGCGCCGAACGATGCGTCGCACGCAGTTTCACACGCGGCGCACTATCGGCCTCAAATGCCTCCTGCCAGCGGGAGGCACACAGGCACCAGGAATCCCCTTCTTTCAAACCGGGGAAACCAAATTCAGGTCTTGGTGTACTCAGATCGTTACCCTTGGCACTGGAATACTCAAGAAAGTCATCCGTAACAACCGCACATACAACGTGGGCCCCCAAGTCATCCGGGCCAGTGTTGCAACACCCATCCCGATAGAACCCGGTTTCCGGATCCGTACCACAAATTTCCAACTTCTCACCCAGCACGTTCACCGGTTCTGCAGTTGTAGCCATAACATCATTCTCCTAATTCAGAGGGAGGGTTTGGGGGTTCTCTTCCAAAACTGTGCGGAGCCATGGATGGCGGAGCCCAAGCGCCACATGGATGTGCTTGAGCGTGTTTTGGAAGAGAACCCCCAAACCCTCCTGCACCCAATATGCGGTCAATCCCGACGAGCAGAAAAGCAAAAGTTATCAGGATTATGCGGCACCAGTATCAGCACTACCAGTCGCCGGGTACAATACACAGCATGTCGCTCCCACCCCAAATACCTGAAACCTCCAATCTGCCCGATTACCTCACTGATGAGCAAAGGGCCATCATCACCGCAGGCTTTGAGCATGCGGTGATTACCGCCGTTGCCGGCAGCGGAAAGACGTCCACACTGGCCTGGCGCATCCGCTACCTGCTCGAGCAAGGGCACGACCCGGCCCGCATGCTGGTCCTGATGTTCAACCGTGCCGCCCGAGTAGACTTCGAGCACAAACTTCAGGACGTAACACGTAATTTGGGCCTGGCGACACCCGAAATTCGCACCTACCACGCAATGGGGTTACGACTTTACAAACGGTTCGTGCGGGAAGGCTTCCTTCCGGGATTTTCAGACAAGATCCTCACCGACCAGGAAATCAGCTATCAGGCCTGGCAGCTTACGCGGCGATTGGCGCCCGAGGACCTGGCCGACGAGATCCGCCGCAACAAAAAAGACTTTGTCGAAACCGCCGTAAACTTCATCGACCTGGTGAAAACCACCCTGTCCCCGGTGGACATCGTCTTTGAGGAACTGGGCTATTCCGACAAGCACCGCTACCTGATCGACCTGTTCCACAGTTTTGAACAGTGGCGCAAATCCCAGAGCCGCATCAGCTACGCCGACATGCTCTACGAGCCGGTGATGGCCATTCACCAGAACCCGCCCTTACAGCGCCTGGTCGGCAACAAAATGGACCTGGTACTGGTGGATGAGTATCAGGACACCAATGAAATCCAGCATCTACTGCTCAGATACGTGGCCGGCGACCGGGCACGGGTGACTGTCGTGGGCGATCCGGATCAGACGATTTACGAATTTCGGGGCGCCAGACCCGATTTCATACTCAAGCGTTTCAGCGAAGAGTTTGAAAGCCCACTGGAGCAGACCCTGAGCTATACCTTTCGGTATGGCCATCAGGTGGCGCTGCTGGCCAATCACCTGATCTGTCACAACACCGGTCGCAAGGATGTGCTCTGCCATTCCCATCCAACCACACCTGAGACCGGCATCACCCTGCACCAGCAGGAAAACGACAGTGATCTCGTCCTGAAACTACTGCAACCCATGGACGACGAAGCACTTGCCAACACGGCGATCCTATTCAGGGTGTGGAGCCAGAGTGTTCCTATCGAATTGAAATTGCTCGCGCGACAAGTGCCATACCGCATCGACGCCGGGAAGGGTGCCCTGTTCAGTCGCGAGGTTCAGGCCATCACCAGCCTGTTGATGGTGGTGTCGGGCCGGATTCGCAATCTGCCTGATGAAGACCGGCTTGATATCGCCCGGCAATTGCTGCGCTTCCCCCACGTGGGCCTCAAGGAGCCCGAGCTCGAACAGCTGGCACGCTTTCTGGCAGGGTTCGGCGAGGGCTGGCACGAGCGGCTGCTGGCCATGGACTTTGACGCACTGGCCCCCATGGCGGCCAAAAAGCTCCGCAAGCTCGGGGAAACACTGGCACAGCTGGAGCGCTTCAAAGGCTCAGTGGCAGACCTGATTTCCCGCTATGCGGAGGAAACCGAACTCTACGAGGGCATTCGCAGCCTGGCACTGACCCATGAAACCGCGGACGAACGCATCGAGACCATCCGCGGCTTCCGGCTGTACCTATCGGGACTCGATGTCAGCATTGACGGCGCACTGGAACACCTGAAGGCGCTAAAGAAACAGGCGGGCGAAAATCGCCAGGGCGGCGCCTTGCTCTCCACCATCCACCGCACCAAGGGCCTGGAATGGTCGACCGTTATACTGCCGGGACTGCAGGAGAAGTACCTGCCCTACAGCCCCCGGGCCCAGGACGACCCCAAGGCCTTCCTGGAAAGTGAACGCCGCCTGCTCTATGTGGCCATGACCCGGACCCGGGAACAGCTACACCTGATCACCCGGCCATTCGGAGAAAAAAGACACCTTGACGGCGATCAGGGCCCAAGCCGGTTTGTCGATGAGTTGTGCTTTCCACTGTCCCAGGAGTTTGGTCAGTGGCTGGACGGGCGTTCCTGCGACAACGCTGACGCACTGACAGCCACCGTACCACTGACCTCGACCGGTCTTCGCTATGCGCACCTTCAAGGCGTCACATTGCAGACAAGTACGGAAGCAACGGCCGAGGAGACGACACCGCTCTGGGCAAGAAACCGTCTCAGCCATGCCATCTTCGGGCCGGGCTCAGTGACAGGGGAGGACGAACGGTCCTTCGAAGTCGCTTTCGACAACGGCGACACCCTGAATTTCAGCAAGAAAAGTGCCCACCTGTATTTTACCGCCATGTCATCAAGGGCCTGAGTACAATTGCGGACATAACCCTGCCTCTCTTTTTCTGTTTTTTTTGAATCCTTTGACTTAAATTTCACGTAAGTACGCTGCAGCAATGCTTTATGCGAAAGTACGACATGAGTACTTTAAAAACGATAATTGAACAGGAGGTTCTGCATGAACATCATGCGTCCACTGGCCATCGCGGCCCTGACGACATCCCTTGCGACACCCGCACTCGCTGAACGCGAGCAAACGATTTATCTGAACCCGTTTGCCGGCTTCCAACTCTTTGACGACAAGCGCGACCTGAGTGAAACCGGCACGCTGGGCATTGGCGCGGAATTTCGCTTCCATCCCAACTGGGCCGTGGAAGGCGTTTATTCCAAGGCGGATGCCGATCGTAAGTACGTGAACGGCAGCAGCGACTTCTCAGAAGTTCGACTGGACGGCCTCTATTACTTTGCTGGCCAGGATGAAGCCTGGAATCCGTACGTCTCGGCCGGCGCCGGTCACGCTGACTTCGGCGACGATGTCCTGATCGACCGGACAGCAGGCTCCGATCACGACGAAACCCGTGTCAACGTCGGGGCGGGCGTTCGTTACAACGTCAGTGACAGCGTTTCTATTCGAGCCGACCTGCGTGAGTTTCATGGTATCGACGAGAGCACCTTCGATACCCAGGCAACTTTGGGCCTGAGCTTTGCCTTCTCTCGCACTGTCGCTGACTCGAAGCCTTCACCGCGCAAAGCCGCAGACAGTGACAACGACGGCGTGCCCGATAGCCGCGATCAGTGTGCTGGAACACCTGCGGGCGTCAGCGTCGACAGCAATGGCTGTGAGCGTGACAGCGACGGCGACGGTGTTGCCAACAGCGCCGACCAGTGCCCCAACACACCGGCGGGCGCCAGTGTGAACAGCCGTGGTTGTGAACTGGACAGCGACAACGATGGCGTTGTTAACAGCGCGGACCAGTGCCCCGGCACGACCGCAGGCGCAGACGTGGACGCCATGGGTTGTGAAGGCGTGACAGAAACCGTCGAGACCATCGAACTGAACGTACAATTCCCGACCAACAGTTCGGTGATTGGCAACGCCTTCGACAATGAAATTCGCCAGGTTGCCAATTTCATGCTCGAATATCCGGAAACCAACGTGGAAATCGCCGGTCACAGTGACAGCACTGGCAAGGCGGAATACAACCGCTTCCTGTCCCAGCGCCGTGCTGAGGCGGTTGCCACGCGGCTGACCGATGCCCTGGGCATCAGTTCGGATCGTGTGAATGCCGTTGGTTACGGTGAGTCCGAACCGGTTGCCAGCAACGAGACCGCCGCAGGCCGCGCGGAGAACCGTCGGGTTGAGGCTCGTATTCAGGTTCGCCGCTAAGCGTCGACGTTGATCCTATACGGATCAGCTCAACGAAAAGGCGCCTTCGGGCGCCTTTTTTATGGCAGGACCGACGCCCTTATTTTCAAACTCGCGAGTGAATACTGTGAAGCGAATGCTGCTCGTCTTTATTATCACATGGGGCATACCCGCTGCTGCGTGGCCCCAGGTTTACCGGTGCGACGCCGGTGGTGAGACTCGCTTTTCGGACCAGCCCTGCGGGGAGGACTCCAAGGAAATTACGATTCGCGACAACCGGATTGGCGGCAATTTTGGCCAGAATCTCCCGCCGTCACCGAAGCCTGATGAAACAGTGAAAGAACCGGAAAAAAGCACACAGGAGTCGACCAGCGACACCTGCCGCTTCATTAACTCCACCGACCTGCGGCGCTATCTGGTACGGGAACAAGTGGTGAAAGGCATGACCAAAGAGCATGTTCTAAAAGCGTTCGGCCGACCTCCGGAAACCTATCCCACCCCCCAGGAAACCTGGGTATACCAGACGAAATACTATGGCGCCCTTTATGAACTGACCTACGTGTATTTCCGGGACGGCTGCGTGGAAAACGTGGTGTATCGAAAGCCCTGAGCCATTTAGCAGTCCGGCGCCTTCTTTACGGCGTCGATCAGCAGATTGCGGGGCGTCAACTGGCGCTCGCAGAAAGTCCCCAGCCGAACGTCATACCCCTGTTCCTCAAGAAACATTGAATAATCCAGCACCACCCAAAGCTCCAGCGGCCGCCGGAACAGATGGCGCACAAGCTCGTGGCGGCGCACTTCCTGCCGTCGCCGCTCGCCATGACCTTCCCAAACCTCAAAGTCTGTGTCCTCGGGTAGTTCCAGCCCCCTATTGCCTGCGGCCCAGCGACAGAAGGTGGCAAAATCGCTATTCGTCAGCCGCGACGGGTGCGAAGGCACCGGCAGGTAGGCATCCACGCCGCGAAGCTGCCGTTGAAGACCATCGAACCCGAGGCGCCAACGACTGATCCGGCGGGTTTGCTCCCGCACACGTTTCGGTGCGGTCACGGTTTCCCTGACGGCCAGTCGCAGCTCGTTGCGAGTCAGCTCCAAGCCATTTTTTGAAGCCCGGACGCGCCTGGAAAGAGGCTGGTAGTCCAACGCTTCCGACAGGTGGTAGCAGCACGGTGAAACACTCACCCTTGGCAGGCCCTCGCCAGCCACCATACGCATCAGCCTGCGATGAAGGTCACCACAGGCGTGGAGGGCAACACCGTGAACGTCGGGGGGCATCGTCAGGTTCTCGGCCATGACATCCTGGCACTGCAGGGTAATTGCATCCCCGAATTTTCGGGCCAGGCGGTTGCCGTCATCTACCAGGGTAGCGTTCCATTCAAACCCGGTTACATCACCCTGGCACAGGGGCGCCAGGGTTCTGGCCAGATGGCCCTTGCCGCAACACCAGTCCAGCACGTCCTGCCTCAGGGGGTGGATAGCGCTTGCAAATGCACCGGCCTGAAGCCGCTTACGCCCAGGCATATCCGTTGCCCGCACCTCGGGCAAGCTGTTCTGATCGGCGGATTCGACGGCAAGCGGCTGAATGTCGGTCAGTTCTCCGAGGTCCCGGAAAGATGGCAACTCCCCTGCCACCCATTCAGCCAGCGCGACAGGATCATCGTCCCATTGCTCACAGTCGCTGTCGGAGAGCCGGGCAACCCGATCGGCCAATGCCGGCCAGTTCTTCGCCCAGACCGGGCTCGGGTCGGCGAATGGCGTCGGTTGCCAGAACTCGCGATGCCGCGTCAGCCAATCGTTCAAGCGCTGCCAGCGCCGGTAAAAAGCATCAGCGCGGTGGTGTGAACTCGCCGCCGAAGCTAACGTCACTCGGCAAATCGTCCAGGCCGAAAAGCATCCAGACACACCGACGGCGCCTCCCCATCAATCAACTGGGAAATCACCGAAGCGCTGCCCGCCGACAGGGTCCAGCCAAAGGTACCGTGCCCGGTATTGAGGAACAGGTTCTCCCGGGGGCCGCGACCAATGATGGCAGGGCCGTCTGGAGTCATGGGGCGAAAACCGGTCCAGGTCTCGGCGGCCTCCAGATCGGCGCAGCCGGGAAAACGGGATTCCACGGATTTGCGAATGGTGGCCAGCCGTGCTTCCGGAATATCGCGGTTGAAGTCGTCCAATTCCACAAAGCCGGAGGCGCGTAACCTCTCATCGAGACGGGTCGAGACCACTTTGTAGTTATCATCGTGGATGGTCGACACCGGTGCGCGGCTGGGGTCTTTCAACGGTACGGTAAAGCTGTAGCCCTTCACCGGGTAGATCGGCAATTCAAGCCCCAGGGGACGGGTAAGATGCCCCGACCAGCACCCGGCACTGACAACCACAGCGTCTGCATCCAGGGTTTCCGATGTGCCATCACCCTTGCGGATGGCCACCCCCGTTACCCGCTGATCATCAGCCACCAAATGTTCGGTTTCAGTGTTGTAGCGGAACTGCACACCCTTCGTTTCGCAGGCCTTGGCCAGTTCACGGGAGAACAGATGACAATCACCGGTACCATCTGTGTCATAGCTAAGGGCGCCATAGAGCGGGCCATCCCCGACCATGCCGGGCTCTGCTTCGTGAACCTGTTCGGGAGTGAGCAATCGGGAGGGGATACCCAGTTCGTCGAGCAATCCTTGGGTCTGGCGGTAATTTTCCAGGGTTTCCGGAGTGCTGGCGAGTTGAAGCAGGCCCTGGTGGCCACCGTCGAACGGCAGATCAAGCTCCTTTTCAAGGGCCAGGAAGCGTTCACGGCTATGAATGCCAAGGCGCATCATGGCCCGCTTGTTCAGGCCGAACAGGCCAGGCGACCAGGCATAGCGCAGCGTGGCGAACATGAACCGCAACGTTTCCATGGATGGTGGTACCGACATTTTCAGCGGGCCGTCCTTCTTGAACAGCCAGGGTACGGCCTTCAACACCATGGAAGGGTCCGCCCATGGATAGACCACGCCATAGGAACGCTGGGCGGCGTTGCCCCTGCTGGTTTCATTCCCCGCTGCGCTGTGACGCTCCAGCACGGTTACCTGATGGCCCCGGCTTTGCAACTCGTACGCCGTGGTTACGCCAACCACGCCGGCACCAACAACGATGATGTGCATGTACTTCTCCCTATGACAGCAATGTAGGTCAACAATCGAACAAGCTGATAAACTACTGTGATAAAGTTCTCAGGATAGCAGCCAACGCTTTGGTTGCGATGGAGTGAAGTAACCGACAATGAGCAAGAAACGTCGCAACATTCCCGTTTTCGATCAGCCGATTATCGAAACCCACTGCCATCTGGATTACCTCAAGGATCGCCCCCTGGCGGAAACCCTGGCCGAAGCGCAGCGGGTCAATATCGAACGTGTGATCACCATCGCTGTGTCACCGGACAATCTGGCTACCGTGCGTGAACTGAGTCAAACGGCCCCCTGGGTGTATGGCACGCAAGGGGTCCACCCCCACGATGCCGAACAGTATTCCGATGCCGCCGAGGCGGAAATCCGCGCCCATGCTGGCGACGACAAAATCGTGGCAGTGGGCGAAATTGGCCTGGATTACTTTTACGACAACGCAGACCGGGACGTTCAGCGTGACGTGTTCCGCCGCCAGTTGCAGATCGCCTGTGACACCGACCGGCCCGTGGTCATCCACAGCCGCGAGGCCGATGACGACACCATCGACATCCTGAAGGAGTTCGAAGGTACTCTTAAACGCCGCGGCGTCATCCACAGTTTCACGTCGGGCCCGGGGCTGGCGCAATACGCATTGGACGAAGGCTGGTGCCTGGGCTTCAACGGCATTACCACCTTCAACAAAGCCGAGAACGTGCGTGACATTGTACGCATGGCGCCCATCGAGCAAATCCTGCTGGAGACGGATTCGCCGTTCCTGACTCCAGTTCCCTATCGCGGCAAGGAAAACGCGCCCTTCTACATACCGTTTGTTGCCGAGAAAATCGCCGAGGTGAAACAACTGCCGCTGGAGAACGTACTGGCTACAACCTATGACAACAGCCTGAGAACGTTCTTCCAGCGGCAATGATCAAACGCATCCCCGTCTCCGCGCTCAAGGTCGGCATGTACATCACCGACCTGAACAACGACTGGATTCCTCACAACACCCAGCGCCGTCGCGGCGTGATCAAAAAAGAGGACACCATCGAAAAAATCCGCCGGATGGGGGTGAACTACGTCTATATCGATGTCTCCAAGGGCCTGGATTCCCAGGATTCGGAACCGGCCCATGAGGTCGATCGCCGCAACGAGTCCGCGCTTCAGCACGCAGGTGAGCAGACACCCGGCGTTTTCAAACGGGTAGCGGTTGCCGAGGAAATGGTGTTCGCCCAACAGGTGCATCACCAGGCGCAAGGGCTGGTTGGCAACCTGATGAACAACGTAAAGCTTGGTGGCGCCATCGACATAGCCCCCATTCACCAGTTGGCCGACGAACTCCAGAGCTCTATCTTGCGCAACGCCAATGCCCTCAGTTGCCTGGGCCGTATCCGCGAGAAGGACAACTACCTACTGGAGCACTCGGTCAATCTCAGCGTGCTGATGTCCCTGTTCGGCAACTACCGCAAACTTCCTCCGGACGCACTGCACCAGACCATCGTTGGTGCGCTGCTTCATGACATCGGCAAAATCCTCACGCCGGACGACATTCTCCACAAGCCGGGACGGCTGACGCCGGAGGAATTCGAAGTCATGAAGGCCCACGCCCGGCACTCACGGGACATTCTCAAATCCACCGAGGGCATTGGCGAACTGACCATCATGACTGCCGCTGAGCACCACGAACACCTGGATGGCAGCGGCTATCCCGAAGGCCTGAAAGGCGAGGAAATCTCCGTATACGGCCGCATGGTGGCCATTACCGACGTCTACGATGCCATCACCTCCGACCGCGTCTATCATAAGGGCATGCCCCCAACCCAGGGCCTGAAAAAACTGCTGGAATGGAGCGGAACCCATCTGGATGCAGGGCTGGTAACTGAGTTTATTCGTTGTGTGGGGCTCTACCCCATTGGTTCGCTGGTGCTTCTGGAAAGCGGGCGTCTCGGCGTCGTCATCGAGACCAACGACGAGGACCAGCGATTGCCCGTACTGCGGGTGATGTACAACACCCGCTTTCGCATGCCCATCACCGTCGACACCCTGGATCTGGCCAAACCGGGTACCCAGGATCGGATTCTGAGTTCAGTGGACCCGGAAGACTACAAAATCGATGTCGGAAAATTCCTGGCCTGAGACATTACCCTCCCATGGACAGAAACACAGCCATCAGGACGGGAGACAGGAACGACAGGATAAATCCCGAGGCAATGGCCACGGGCACGCAGTCCAGGCCACCACTGCTGCGGATCACCGGCAGAGTGAAGTCCATGGCAGTCGCACCGCCATAGCCAATGGCCATGGCTGGCCGCTGGCCGATCAACAGTGGGATGATCGCAAGCGCAATAATCTCACGGATCACATCATTGAGAAAGGCGACACCGCCCCAGGAAGGCCCCAGGGCATCGCCAATCACAATGCCGGACAGGGAATACCAACCAAACCCGGATGCCAGTGCTAACGACTCATGCCAGGCAGCGTCCAGCAATGGCACCATTGCAAAACCGGCGAGCAGAGAGCTCCCAGCCAGCGCCAACGCAATTCCCAGCCCCTGCCGGTTGAGCAGCAGCCTACGAAGTGACAGGCCGGCATTGCGCAGTTGCAGGCCAATCAGAAACAGCAGCAACATTAACGACCAGGTCGCTACGTCTTCGGCCATGGGCAGATCCGGCAGCCAGTAGAAACCGGCCAAACCACCCACCACAACGGCCAAAAGTGGCTTCAACCCTGCAAGGAACAGGCGGCGGTAGCCACGAGGCTGGTCCACGTGATCCTCCCGCCCTGCCATCGGCTGCCAGCGATGAAACAACCACAGCCCCACCATGTTGGCCACAAACAGCACCATCACGAGCACCGCGACCTGAGATGCCATACTGGCCAATTGCCCGCCAACACCCTCCATCTGCCCGAGGCTCAGCCCCAAGAGGGCCAGGATAAAGTACACCAGCCCCTCAACGCCGTAGTGAATGGCCGTCATCAAATGGCGGTTCTCGAGCGCCAGGGCAAAACCCAGGAAAAGCGGTGCCAGGATCAGCAGTGCGCCGGTCAGCATGAAGTCCTCGAAAAATGTGTATAGGTGGGAATGATCAGCCGATAGGTTCGTACTGATCGGGATCAAAATGGAACTTACCGGCACTGGCATCGCGATCGGTACGGATGGTGCGCGCCAGGCGTTGGGCCATCACCGACCAGACCACGTAGTCGTTGGGTTGGGGCTGGTAATCCTGTCCCATCAGCGCACCCGCGACACTGCGCAGCACCGCTTCAGCCTGGGCGATGGAACGATAGGGGCCCTGGCAGCGGTGTTTCTCCGGTTGGCCGTCCACCGCGCCGCTGAGTGCCACCAATGCCCAGATGTCCTCACCGACGGGTTTGATGAAAAGCTCAACCCGGCGCTGTTCCCGTACCATAACCAATGCCCGTAAAGGGCCACGCCCATGAAAGTAGTGCAGTTTCACGGCCTAATTCCAAGGATAGTCAGTGAAGTACATGCCCGGACCTGTCCTGCACCAGCACCCAGGGTGCAATCACTACCGCCCAGAGTTCCGTGTTTTCATCGTACCAGTGGCGGGCAAGATCCGGAGCAACGTCGCCCACTCTGTTGTCTGCCAACCAATGCTCAAACTGGGCCTTGTTGTCCGCTGACAGTTCCGCTGCTACATCCAGAAGATCCAGCTCCGGAACCACCTTCACGACATGGCCACGGGCATAATAAACCTGTAAGTCATGCCAATTGATCCGGGACGTTTCCAGATTCAGTTTGTGCTTGAGTGTCTCTGGCGATTCTTTGGTAACCATGTTCACACCTTGGACGTCCATATTTCACGTATCTGATCCGCAAGGGTCATGGGATCGAACGGTTTGGGTATCACGTCAACCGCTCCCAATTCCCTGTAGAACGCCACCTCTTCAGTTTGCACCTTAGCGGTCATGAACACCACAGGTGTCGCTCTCAACGCCGGAATTTTCCGCAACTCCCGAAATGTTGACGGACCATCCATATCGGGCATCATAACATCCAGCAGGATCAATTCGGGCTCAAAGTCCGGCCCTTCAAGAAGCGCCTCCTGACCGGAGCTGCAGCTCTTTACTGAAAATCCCCCAACGGTTTCCAGTGCCAGCTCCGCCACAGCCCTAATGTCGGCATCGTCCTCCACGTAAAGAATTCGCCGAAGTTCTCCAACCGGTCTAGCCATCATCAGGCTCCATATTGTGGTTATCAACCCCCAGTCTGCGCAGCAGGCGCAAACACTCCTCGCCATGATTCTGCCCGTCCGCTATCAAGGCGGACGCACGCATAACCAGTTTTGACTCGCTCGTGACGTCACGCGGCAGAAAATGAACAGCGCCAATCAACTCCCTCAATTGCAAAGGCAGGTGCCATTGCACTTTGAGACGGTTCCCATAATTCTGAGCCCAGGCCTTTAATCCGTCCTCAATCTGCTCATCGGAAACCGTACCCTTGCGATCCAGGCACTGCTGCATCACCTTGAGCACCGCCAGTTCGCCTACCCGGCTGAGCAGGGCCGCCGTATGCACCTCGGATTGATCACTTCCAGTCCGCAGTGCAATTCGCACGGCTTCCTGGGCCACCTTTTCGGCGGTTTCGAGAATGGCTGTCGCTTTTTCCGCCAAACGGGAATCCCGCAACTGGCCGCCGATATCCAGCGACATGGCCATAGCGTGCCTCAGGGCCATATCAACACCCATGGTTGCAATCGCGTCACGCAAACTGCGGACCGGCTCACCGGTCTTCCGAAACGAGGCGCTGTTGGCCACATCAAGCAGACGAGTTGTCAGTGCAACCTCGTCATTCCATCGCTCCGCGAGTTGCGATGGGGAGAGGTCCTGTTTCCGTCCCATCAACTCGATAACCCGGGCCGTATCAATGGCGGAAGGCAGCTGAATAACGGATTCTACCGAGATCTGCAGCAAGTGCCCCAGATCGGGTTGCGACTCCCGATCAAAGGCTGCCGGGTCCACCAGTGCGGTCAGCCTATCGTGCACCATCGCTACATCAAAGGGTTTGCTGATATAACCATTGATGCCGTGACGTGCAGCTTTCAGAACGGAGTCCCGGTCAGCCCGACCGGAGACCATGACAATGATTGTCTCTCTGTTTTTCTCGCGGACCGTCCGAACAACCTCAAGGCCGGAACCGTCCGGTAAATTCCAGTCAATAATCATCAGGTCGGAGCCGTGTTCTGACCAATGTATCAGGGCACTCCTGACAGACGCCGTTACAAAAATGTCGACCCCGGGATAAAGTCCACCAACCACCGTCTCCAGCAGATCGGCCAACAGGGAGTCATCGTCCAGAATCAGTGCCTTCATTACGTTACGCCTCATCCCTGATGAAAAATGGTTACTCCGTTACGGCCCGCTTCCTTTCGCTCGTAAAGGGCCTGATCCGCGGCATTGAGCGCATCGCTGCCAGATCCAAAAGAACTCAGCGATGCAATACCAACACTGAGGGTGACCGACAAGCTGACTCCATCATTGGTGAATAGCTGGTCCGAAAACGCATGGCAGATCTGGTTCATAACCGACTGCCCTTCCTGCGTTGTACACTCTGGCAATACCACCACAAATTCCTCCCCGCCGTATCGTCCGATCAGGTCAGTTGAGCGCAAGCGCCGCTTGAGCAGACTGGCAAGCGCCTTGATGACAACGTCACCTGTTCGGTGGCCATGCTGATCATTCACCTTTTTGAAATGATCCAGATCAAGCATAGCAACGACCGAGCAGTGCGACAGTCGCTTGCAGCGGGCGTGCTCCTTATCTACTTCCTGTTTGATGAACGAATGCTTCAGCAGGCCTGTAAGGCTGTCCCGTATCAACAACTCGTTCAGTTGGCGGGCGCGATAGCAGCGAATCTGAGCGGCACGTACCAGATGGCTGTCGGACATGGGCTTGGTCAGGAACTCATCAGCGCCTTTAGCCATAGCGTCGAGCTGAACCTGCTTATCCTGCTCAGACGAAAGATAAATGATCGGCAGGCTTACCCATTCCGGGTCGAAGCGAATCAGCTTTGCCACCGTCGGCCCGGAATACGCGCCCATAAGAACATCCAGCAGCATTATGTCCGGGAAGAACTCCGAGAGTTCAGACAGAACCGTTTCCGGATCACTGATAGCGCGAACAATAAAGCCAGCAGCTTCCAAAACCGCCCGATAGTGCTCCGCCAGGTCTTCATCGTCATCCAGGATCAGGATTTTCCCGGAGACTGTCCTGCTCTGTTCGCTGACCAGACGTTCAATACCTTCCGCCAGCAAGGTTATATCAATTGGCTCCTGAAACAGTGCATCCGCCCCTTTATCGGCCAAGGCATACCGGGCGCGGAAGTCGTCGCTGCGTCCCATGCAAATCAGCGGAGGCTTCAGTGACTCCTCGTTTCCGAAAAGCGAATCAAGCGCCGAGGATACGTCGGAAAGCCTGTCTTCACTGGTCAGGACCATTGTCATCTCATGCGCCTGGCTGAACGACAGAGCGGTGACCTCCTGACGCGATACTGAAAAACCGTAGTTTGAGAGTGCGTACTCGAGAAAGACCTGCGACCCCTCTGACAGTCCGCACAGAACAACATGAATATCAGAGACTGGCAGGCCATGGTTACCCTTCAACCACTCAGAATTGCTGGCGCTAGGGGTGGCAGGCTCCACGGGTTCATCCAGCAGAGCACGCAATCGCCCAGCCTGCACAAGCGTGTCTATAGTCTTTTGACGTTCCTCAGCGGAAACAACCAGCCTGGGATCGCTATTGCTGGTATCTTTTTCAGTCAAAGGTTTAAGCCGTTGTTCCAGCCTACGGGCCTCAGCCCCCAACATGGTGTAACCGAAGGTTCCGGCAGAACCGGCCAGACGATGAAGTAGCTGGTAGGCCGACATCACATCTTCACGCAACAGGCGCTGCCCCTGATCACACCCGGTAACCTTCGAAGCAACTTCGCTCAACTGATCGAGTTCTCCCTCCGCCTTGCCGCGAAAACTCAGGCGCAAGTGGGCGAGTTTATCCGCAATATCCGTTGTTGGATCTTTACCCATAAGAGATCTAGCGCCTCGAATTTTTACTAATATAACCGGGTGAATTAGGCTAACCTTCGTCCATCACAGAACATTATCCGCTAAAACGCAACAGTGAGGAACTTCATTGCGGTCGCGCAAATCGCTTTCCCTTAGCAGCCGGGTGGCCATCATCATCGTCATCGGCAGCCTTGCAACCGTTTCGGCCGTTATCGCGATCGCTTACCAGGCCCTGGTGCAGGACTTCGAAGACCTGCTCACCCAACGCCAGATTCTCGAAGCTGCACGAACCTCAGAGCAGGTCGACCAGAAGCTGCAGCTCCGATTGAACGCCCTGTCGGCGTTTTCGTCGCAGCTGGCCGACAACGACCGCCTTGCCGACCAAACTGATCTCACTGTCGCGTTGGCTCTCCAGACGACGCTTCGGGATCTGTTCCCGGCGGCGCTTCTCATTTTCGATGACAAAGGATGTGCCGTAGCGGAGAATGTTTACGTTCCAAAACGTATTGGGACCTGTTACCTGGATCGCCCCCACTTCCAAGAAGCCCTGGATGCCCGACGCCCCATCGTCAGCAAACCCATCATCGGACGGACGACAGGCAGGCCCCTGCTGTCCTTTCTCGCACCCATCGAAACCGACGATGGCGACTTGCTTGGATTCGCTGGTGGCACCCTGGACCTGGGCAAAACCAGCCTGCTGCCGGAAAATCGCCACAGGGGCTTCGGTGGTTCTCGGGGCATCGAGAGGATCATCGACACGGAGAACTTTCTGTACGTTGACTCCGGCAGGGGCTCGCAGAATATCGAACCCCTGCCAGACCCTGGCGCAGACGCCCTGACGGACGCAGCGTTATCCGGCATTACCTTCGGACAGGTCAGTGGTCAGGACGGCCAGCTGCTGATATACGCGACCAACCACCTGCAGCGGCTGGGATGGGTATTCGTTCGTGCCGTACCTTACGAGCAGGCAACCACGCCAGCCCGGCAGTCGTTTATGCAGTTTTTCAACATCAGCCTGCTGATTACCCTTGCCATCGCCGCCGTGAGTTTTCTGCTGGTCAGAACCACCATGTCACCACTGGACCGAATGACGGGGCGCATTCGGCGCATGGCCGAAAACCCGGATTCCGCCATGCGACTGAAAGAATCCGGCATTCCCGAGGTCAGCAATCTGTCCAGAGCCTTCAACCAGCTGCTGGAAGAGAGGGACAACCTGGGCCGGCTCAAAGATTACTTCATGTCTTCCGTCAGTCACGAGCTTCGCACACCGCTCACCTCGTTGACCGGGGCATTGAAGCTGCTGACTTCCGGCGTAACCGGGCAGCTCAACGACAAAAGCCAGGAAATGGCAAACCTTGCGCTGAGAAATGGAGAGCGCCTACAGTTGCTGGTGTCGGATTTGCTCGATTTCAACAAACTGTCCGATGGCAGTCTCAAGGTGCGAATCCAAAGTGAAGCCATCCAACCGATATTGCAAGGCGCCGTTGAGGACAACAGCACCATGGCAGCCGAACACGAGGTCCGGATCGTATCAGACAGCGGAGATCTGCCGCCCCTGCTCTGCGACAGGCACCGGCTGAGGCAGATTCTGGACAATTACGTCAGCAACGCCATCAAATTCTCGCCCCAGGAGGGGATGGTCAGGATAAGCGCCGGGCTTCACTCGGCAGACTGCGTGCGGATCACCGTCAGTGACCAGGGCTCAGGAGTACCGGATTCCTTTGCCGACAGCGTGTTCAAACGATTCGCACAGGCCGAAACCGGTACCACCCGTTCGGTAAAGGGCACGGGGTTGGGGCTGGCCATTAGTGCGGAACTGGCAAAACTGATGAACGCGGGTGTTGGCTACTACAATAATAAGGGCGCGCATTTCTGGGTCGATATCCCGGCATCGCGGGACGCACTGCTGAGCAACGCTGACAAGGAAACGGACCGATGAAAACACCCGAAAGTCCATTCAATGAGGCAGTACGACTGCTTGCCCTGAAGCGCACCCACCTGCTTGATACACCACGGGAGGAGCGATTTGACCGCTTTACACGAATGGCCAAGCTCGCCTTCGGAGTCCCCATTGCCCTGGTGTCACTGGTCGACGACAAGCGGCAATGGTTCAAATCCAGCCAGGGGCTGGAGGCCAGGGAAACACCCAGGGATATGTCCTTCTGCGGCCACGCCATCCTTATCGATCGCCTGTTTATTGTCGAGGACACCCTTGAAGATCCCCGGTTTTCCGACAACCCACTCGTTACCGGGCCCCCACACATTCGCTTCTACGCCGGTGCGCAGCTCCGTAGCCATGAAGGTTACAATCTAGGCACTCTCTGCATCATAGACACCCGGCCACGATCGCTCGACCATGATCAGCGCGCGCTTCTCGAGGAGTTGGCCCGGTGTGTTGATGAGGAAATCAATGACTTCGAGGCGAACAAATCCCGTCAGGAACAAATCGAAAAGACACGGATTCTAAGTGCACTGAACAACCTGACGGTGGACGCATCCGCCCCCCTGGAACGAAAAATAGACATGGCCCTGGATCTCGGCCGCCACCATCTTGAATTGGAGACCGGGATCGTCAGCGAAATCACCAGTGATGTTTACACAGTTCGCTGGTTCAGAGCGCCTGACGATTCTCCTCTTGAGGCGGACCTGTCACTACCGTTGGAACAAACCTACTGCGCCCTGATGCTCAAAAAAGGCGACCATCTGGCGATCAGCCACATGGGCGACTCCCGATATCGCCACCAACCGTGCTATGCCCAAATGGGCCTCGAAAGCTATATTGCAGCGCCGATAGAATTTGATGGCAAGCTCTTCGGCACACTTAATTTTTCATCGGTATCGCCAAGGCTCAGACCGTTCACGGATCTGGACCGCCTGTTTATCGTGTGGCTGGCGCAATGGATGGCAGCCCTTCTCCAGCAACACTCCCATGAGGATACGCTGCGAAAGCTATCGGAGAACGTGCCTGGAATGCTCTATCAGTACCAGGTGCTCCCGGATGGCCGTTCCAGGTTTCTCTACAGCAGCGACGGTATACGAGACATTTACGGCATTTCCCCAGAAGCCGTCAAAGAGGATACCAGTGCCGCCTTTAACGCCATACACCCCCACCTGTCTCTTATACACATCTCCGAGCCCACGAGACGGACTCCTATCTCG